>JAHFAF010000429.1 GCA_023250715.1 Pseudobdellovibrionaceae bacterium
TGGCACACGTTCTGCTATCGATATTATATCAAACCCTACTGCCCAGCATCAATCACAGGTGTGCGTGATAGATAAGCCATTGAAAAGCTGAGGACTACTTGATAAACCTGATCACTCTTTAGACGGTACATATCGTTGGTTGGTCTTTAAAAGCCGGAGTGGTGAAATGGCATACACGGTAGACTCAAAATCTACTGGGCGCAAGCCCGTGCGAGCTCAAGTCTCGCCTTCGGCACCAATTTTCCTGCAGCCCCTCAAAACTTTCTACTCCAAATAGACCGATAGTGTCGAGTTGCCGACGCCATTCTTCCACTTCAGCGGGGCTAGCTTCTCGTCCCAGATAATATCGGTAAAGAGCCCGGATATTCGACGAGGCCTCTTCACTTCCGACCAATCCGTTCTGAACGGTGCGAACGGGCACGGCCACGGGGAACAAGACATTCGCTACGTTGTAATCAAAATTAGCAAACTCCGGCCCAGCCTGCTGGTTAAGAAACGCCGTCCAGCCCTTAACCTCTCCGTCGCTCCCATCTCTTCCTAACACCACCTGGTATAGAGCATGTATTCGACTTTCAGACTCCACACCTTGGGCGAAGGTGGACTTGATCCGGTCCCAGGGCGCGGTGCTGGGATGCTGGAAATACGCATGAACATAGTTCCACCAGTACAGCATTCCGGCGGGCTCAGGATCTCTTCCTAAAAAAAATTCGTAAAAACCGCAAATGAGAAACCCTAATTGCGGATCACTTGGTTCAAACCACGCAATCGGCAAATAGGGGGCGCAACGGACACCAGGGTTAAACGTTTTAGGAAGCAGAACAGAAACATCCTCTTTCGCATTCGGAAAGAGAAGCGTCATCGGAGCACGGGCCGGAGGATCAATAACGGGAGGCGGTGGTAGCACCACGATGGGAGGAGGGTTCAACAACGCGGGCAGCGGTCAAACATCCAGTCGTTTTGCGGGACACGATGCAGTGCACGCATGTGAGCCACGATGGAAGAAGGTGTGAGAAGAAACGTTGGTTACATTTTCATCATGTTATAGAAGTGAGCAGAGGTGGCCTGAACAGCGTAGATAATCTGCGAGTTCTCTGCAAAGCACATCATGATCTGATCCATTCCAGTTCGTGACATCGGGATCAGTCCGCCCGCCCGGCCGAACTTTCTATCTTAGTTGTTGCCGCCATTCAGCTGGTGAGGTCTACTCAGCGGCCGCCCACTCCCACACTTGGCAACAAACTGTTTCTGAAACTTAAGAATAGTCTCCTTCACTTTGTTATTAATCTCGGGCTGAGGATCGCTCAATGACCGCGGGCCGCTGTACTCAACACGCCGGGGAAGAAAATCATTCTGCGCAGTTCTTTCAAATTTATAAGTAGCTTGAGTGGATCGTCCCTTATGAACGGTTACATCAACTTCCCTTTCTCGAAGGGAAACGGAAACCCGGGAAGTACTCGCAGAAAATCCAATCTTGCTCAACTCGAGCTTATCAAGGTCAAAGAACGTCGAAACCTCATTGTCATTACGGGATCTCCAAACCTCGTTTCCGTAATTTATTTTTATTTTCAACGCCTCAGTAATTTCGTGACTCAATAGTTTTTCAACCGCCTGTTTATCCCCGTCGGAGCCGAGCGAAAAAGCTTCTCCCAAATGAAAGATCTCTTCGTCAGCCCGTGGAATTGACAAGCTCCTATTACCCAAGTGCAGATCCACGTGGTCCTTTGTTACCCCGGTGATCGTTGGTTCACCCTTTCCTATTTCATAGGAGTATGTGTCCGTTATGCCAGAGTCTTTCTCCTTAAAGACGACTTTCACACAAGCTTTCTCGGAGTCCGATTTGCAAGGTTCCTTTAAGATTTCCATGGGGTGAATTCCTTGAGATTCGAGACTTATCTTTATCCCTTTTTCAGCGGACTTTGGTCCATTCACGGCCCATTCTGTTATCCGTTCTAGGATGATTCCTCGTGTGGATGGGTCATTCATTTGCGCATCCCGAAATAAAACCTTCATTTCCGCTAAATCCCGTCCCATTTCATAGCAGTCTTTACCCGCTACCGGGCTTTGAAAAGCAAAAGAGAAGAGGACGAGCCCCTTCACGGTTTGCCAAGTCCCTCGCCTGAACCGACTGCATTCTTGACTACCCATACTAATTATAAGACTTTTTGAAGGATGTTGGATCAAGCGGCGGGCCCGCCACTACCCCTTAATTACCGGCGGCTTGCAGAATCATGTCACAAAGACCTTCTAAAGGAGTTCCCGCGAGCCCTGCCCTAACACGGGAATGCATGGAGCCTAGAAATCCTTTGGTAAAGGCCTTATCGGTGTGCTGGTCCCACGTCATCCTAGTTTGGAGAGAGTCCTTGTAATCGACGACAGAATCGGCCACGCGGTGCCCGTGGGCCTCTACTTCGGAAATAAAACGAGAAACGAGAGAGAGCGGATCTTCTGCGGCCCGAGTACTGGCCTCAACGGCGGCGCGAATCGTTTCCGTTGACGGCGCGTTCTTAGGAAACCAGCTCTTTGTCGCCGCCACTATTTTTTCCACGGAGTCGGGTTGCGGCGCCCACTTCGCAACCAAGAGCTGGATCATGACATCGACCACGGAACGAGTTTGCTCGGAAGAGGAGTTCCCCAGCATTCCAGCATCGATGGCAAGAATTACCTTCTTGCCCTTAAGCCCCCGGTCCTCCAGATATTGCGGATCGTCCACCAATAGAAAATTGCCCTCGTGGGGATCCACATTGTACCTGAGCCTTTTTCTCCCTGACGGAACAGAGAGTTCCCCCTCGTTGAGTGCCACGGCCAAACCAAACTCCCTCTGGTCCTCGGGGCTCAAGTCGAAGAAGCGTTTCACCCGAATCGGTTTTACGGATAGGGCCCGCTCGTCGGTCAATACACTGCTCGTATGTTCCATCACTTCGGGCGTAAGAAAAGTAAACCCGTTATATTCCTTATCGGGGCGATACATTTTGGCGAATTCGTGAAGCCGCTTTCTTTCCTTCTCCATATCAATTTCATCACTGAAGCGTTCCCGCGACCGACGAACGATAGGAAGCATCAGGTTCAACGAGTGGTGTCCTTTCTTGATCGCGTATTCCAGCGCATGGAGAATCAATTCGAATTGAGAATCAGCGCGACGAGAGGCATTGGGTTTAACCAGATAAAGAGTGATCTCCTCTCCATCGACTTTCGCACCCGAAACCACCTTCACGGAGGCATTTCCTTTGCGATCTCTTAACTCAACGTGGGAGCAAGATCCGGCCTCGCACTCCGCGTTTTCCATCCAATCAAAGACCATCACGCGGTAAATGTCTTCCACGTCTTCCTTAAGACGAGCAAGTGAGTAGTTATCCTCAGGCTTAAGAAGGCCGGAGCTGTGAAGGCGTTGCCCTAGTTTTGCCAAGGCCGCATTGGCTTGTGCAATGATGCGCAGGGATCGGCCAGTTGCCGTTTCGGATTGGGTGCCCGCATTGCGTTCGGGAAAAAGGTCATCATAGCCATCCGGGCTCGACTTTTTACTGGAAGCGATCAAGTAACTCAGGAAGAGTGTCTTAAGGTGACCTTGTCCTAACGTTCTCAACCCATCGACGTATCCATCCACCAAATCAGTCGCCATTTGAGACCAAGCGACATCTCTTGGAATGAGAGTCTCCTGGATCCACTGACGGCCTTTGGCCGTCTGGGCAATTCCTTCCGATCCCACCAAAAGGGGATCAATCAAAACGGCGGCTACTTTGGGCGGTAGGGCAATGAAAACTCGTTACGGATAGGCGGGATAACCCACCATTTTTGGGAAGGCTCTGTTCTTAGCTGTAAGTTCAGTTATCGCTAAGAGGCGCCGCGTTGCGTCTCATATGGCCTGCACGGGACACGGCAGGTC
>JAHFAF010000430.1 GCA_023250715.1 Pseudobdellovibrionaceae bacterium
ATGCAAAAAAGATTTATGCCCGCTTCTCGGGATTGATTCGGGAAGTAGTGGGAATTCTGGAGGTGGCACGTGGGTGACCTAAGAAAAGTAGCGAAGCTCGATCCTCAGACGAGAAAGCTCATCGGTAAGGCGCTGAAAGCTCGAAGCCGGGCCTATGCCCCTTATTCGAATTACCGCGTAGGCTGTGCGTTGGAAGACGAGAAGGGAAAAGTGCATACGGGGTGCAATGTTGAAACGGCAAATTATGCGGGAACGATATGCGCGGAGCGTGGAGCCCTGGCGAAAATGGTCTCTCGTGGAGGCAAACGGTGCCAGCGAATTGTCATTATCACTTCGACCGAGGTGCCGGCCTTTCCTTGTGGCGAGTGTCTGCAGATGATTCAGGAGCTTGGGGATAGCTGCGAAGTCCTTGCCGTCGATGTTGATGGGAAAAACTATCGCGCGGCCTATTTCCACGAGCTCATGCCCTATGCGTTTACCAAGGAAATGCTCACTCCATGAAGTCCCTGTTCCTTCATGGTGGCACCTGCCTTACGATGAATGCCCAGGGGGATCTCCTCGAGAATTCCGTCATCGAAGTGCGTGACGGAAAGATTTTTTCGATCAAGTCCGATCCAGATTTCATTTTGCCGCAAGGGGCGGAAGGAATCGATACGAGAGATTGTCTTGTTACGCCGGGGTTTGTGAATGCCCATACGCACACCGGAATGACTTTGTTTCGCGGAATCGCCGATGAGCTACCTTTGCGGCAATGGTTGGAGACGAAAATTTTCCCGCTCGAGGCGAAGTGGGGTAAGCCGGATCTCGTCTATTTTGCGACTCTTCTTGCCTGTGCCGAGATGATCAAATCCGGTACCACCTGCTTCAACGACATGTATTACTGTGAGGAAGATGCCGCGCGCGCCGTGCATGAAGCCGGCCTCCGGGCGAATTGCGGGCAAGCGGTCACTGAAATCGGCGGGCTGGATGAGCTCAACAAAAATCCTCTCGATAAATTCGACGAATATTTGAAGGTGATTTCGAATTACCCGCTTGTGCGGCCCGCCCTGGCGCCTCATTCCATCTATGGTGTTTCGGATAAGATGTGGCAAAAGCTCGTCGAATATTCGAGGAGTCGTAATATTCTCATTCATGTCCATGTCGCGGAAACTCAAAGTGAAGAGGATCACTACCAGAAGAAGTTAGGGATATCGCCTACTGAGTATTTCGAGCGCATTGGCCTTTGGGAGAACGAAGTTGTGGCAGCGCACTGCACTTGTGTCACGGAAAAGGGCATCGAGATTTTGGGCAAGTACAAGGTGGGGATAGCGTACAACCCCGAATCGAATTTGAAGTTGGGCACTAAGATTTGCCCGGTCGTGGATTTGCGAAAAATGGGAGCAAGGCTTGCCTTCGGCACGGACGGAGTCGCTAGCAACAACAATCTAGATATTCTCCAGGAGGCGAGCACAGGTGCGAAGCTGCAGAGCTACCGCTACGGGGTCGGAGCCTTCACCGCGGAAGAAGCGTTTAGGCTTCTCACTTCCGAGGGAGCCCATGCCGTCGGATGGGGCAAGGTCGTCGGCTCTCTTGAAGTAGGAAAAGAGGCGGACGTCGTGGCGGTAGATGTGAAAAAGCCGCATGCCGCACCGCTGTATCAGCCGTATTCCCATCTCATCTATAGTGCTAGTGGAGCGGACGTGAAGCATGTTGTCGTCCGGGGAAGGCTGCTGCTAAAGGATTACCGCCTGCAGACTCTCGATGAAGAGCAGATTCTAAGAGACGCCCGTTTATGGGGCGAGAAGTTAGCCAAATCCAGTTAAACTCCCGCGTTAGTATTAGGTTTTATTGACTATTTCACGCTTCGCGGCGATAATATAAATTGAGAGGTTGAGCGCACCTTTCGATCTCACCGGTTAGGGGTCCCTTAAAATTTGGGAAAAGGAGAGTCCATGTCGGCTTCCGCCATCGACATCAAGAATTTCATCGCAAATATGCAGGACCTGGAGAAGTTCCAGAAATTTAATTGGGAAGGGACTTTCCAAGAGTACGTCAACATGGTTAAGGAACGGCCCGACGTAACTCGCAATGCATTTCAGAGATTGTATGAGCTCATCATGAGCTACGGCGTGGAGGAGTACGTCGAATTTAAAAAGAAGATAACCTCCTACAATTTCTTTAAGGACCCGATCGAAAATGGGAAAGACGCGATATTCGGCCTCGATGTTCATCTCATGAAGTTGGTGAACGTACTGAAAGCGGCCGCCCAATCTTACGGCCCCGAAAAGCGCGTGATTTTATTGCACGGGCCGGTCGGAAGCTCGAAGAGCACGATCGCGCGGCTTCTCAAAAAAGGTGTCGAGTACTACTCGCACACAGATGAAGGCTCGATGTACACCTTCCGCTGGCATTGCGACGATCCGGATCTCACCAAACGCGTGCTGGGTGGATCGAAAGAGTTCCCGACCCCCATGCACGATGAGCCGTTGAAGCTCATTCCGAAAGATTTCCGCAAAAAATTCATCGAAGAAATCAACCGTGGCCGCAAGGATGGGCACCGGGTATCGGTCGAGGGTGATCTCTGTCCGCCGTCTCAATACATTTTTGACCAGCTGTTTAATCATTATAAGGGTGATTGGACGAAGGTAATCGACCACGTGACCGTGACCCGCCTTCTTCTCTCGGAAAAAGGCCGTATCGGTATCGGTACCTTCCAGCCGAAGGACGAAAAGAACCAGGACTCGACCGAGCTCACGGGCGATATCAATTATCGCAAAATCGCGGAGTTCGGCTCTGATTCCGATCCGCGCGCCTTTAACTTCGACGGAGAGTTCAATATCGCGAACCGTGGCATCATCGAGTTCATTGAAGTCTTGAAGCTCGATGTGGCCTTCTTGTACGATCTTCTCGGTGCCTCGCAAGAGCACAAGGTGAAGCCGAAGAAGTTCCCGCAGACGGATATCGACGAAGTGATCATTGGGCACACCAATGAGCCTGAATACCGCAAACTTCAAAATAACGAGTTCATGGAAGCACTTCGAGATCGTACGGTGAAGATTGATATCCCCTACATTACGAAACTCAGTGAAGAGGTGAAGATTTACAGGAAGGACTTCAATTCCAAGAACATTAAGGGAAAGCATATCGCGCCCCACACCTTGGAGATGGCGTCCATGTGGGCGGTGCTTACCCGTCTTGAGGTGCCGAAGAAGGCGAACCTCACGCTCTTACAGAAGTTGAAGCTCTATAATGGAAAGACTTTGCCTGGTTTTACGGAAGACAACGTGCGCGAACTTCGCAAGGAAACCGCACGGGAAGCGATGGAAGGCATTTCCCCTCGCTATATTCAGGACAAGATTTCCAATGCTTTAGTGAATACTCGCGAAGGGAACGTCAGTTGCTTGAACCCCTTCATGGTGTTGAACGAGCTCGAAGGGGGACTAAAGCACCACTCGCTTATCTCTTCCGAGGATAAGAAAAAGCATTACCGAGAACTACTTGCTGTCGTGAAGCAGGAGTACGAAGACATCGTAAAGAGCGAAGTTCAGCGTGCGATTTCGGCAGATGAAGAAGCGATGGCGAGACTCTGCGCGAACTATATCGACAACGTAAAGGCTTACACCCAGCGCGAGAAGGTGAAGAATAAGTATACCGGTCAGGATGAGGAGCCCGATGAAAGACTCATGCGGTCTATCGAAGAGAAGATCGATATACCTGAAAGCCGCAAAGAGGATTTCCGTAGGGAAGTGATGAATTATATTGGAGCCTTGGCCTTGGAAGGGCGGCAATTCGATTACAAGACAAATGAGCGCCTGCACAAAGCCTTGGAGCTCAAGCTCTTCGAAGATCAGAAGGATACCATTAAGCTCACGAGCCTTGTGTCCAATATCGTCGATC
>JAHFAF010000431.1 GCA_023250715.1 Pseudobdellovibrionaceae bacterium
ATCGATGAGGACCACCGCATCCCCTTTTGTATTTGCAATCCCGCAGGTCAAGCCCGCTTCGTGGCCGAAATTTCTTGTGAAGGAGAGATAGCCCACCTTTGGATCCTGGGCCTTGAGCTGCCGCATGATTTCGAGTGTTCGATCCCGACTTCCGTCGTTGATTAGGAGAATCTCGTAAGATTCTGCGACTTCGGTAAGGACCGGGACCATTCGGTGATAAAGCTCGGCAATGCAGGACTCTTCGTTAAAGCACGGCACAACGACAGAAATAAGGCCCAATTTTCTTCCCACGTTTTTTGGTTCCCGCCTCACGCATAGACTCCGTCTATGACTTATCGGCAGAAAGAAGGCATACCTTTCAATCTGGATATACTAAGATTTGATATATCATTTCAAATACTTATATGAACTTCAGAAGGGCGTGAATATCTGCGCCTGAGAATCACGAACGTCCGAGGCGGTTTTTCTAAGAACTACACAGCGCCCCCTAATTCCCCTATCCCAGTCCGAAACAAGAAAAGAGGGACTAAAACACTTTTCCAAAGAAGGTACCGCCGTGACAACCGCTCTCAAGACTTTTGCAGAAAGGCTAGGCTTGGGCATTTTCTTTTCGATAATGATTTCAGGATAGGCTATTTCATAGCTGCGGTTCGTGAGCACAAAGCGAATCACACTGGATATGGCAGGCCAATCCGAATCATCGAAAACAATGAGTCCTCCAACATCCAGAAGACGATCGCAGCAGACAAAATCGACCATGACATGATCGTGGAGGTGGCTCCCATCTACGAATATGAACTGAGCCCGAAACCCTTTGGTTTCCAGCTCCGGCAATGCCTGATGAGAGGATCTTTCAATGAGCGTTACCAGTGTGTTCAACCCAGCGTCTTTCAAGCCCTTGATCGCTACCCCACCCCATTCGGAGTTTTGAAAGGGGTCGATAGCGGTGTGGGTTCCCATTCCATTTTCTCGTAGAGCTTCGGCGATGAAAAGGGAGGAGACTCCATAGGCCATTCCGATTTCTAAAGTAGATAGCGGTTTAATGCCGCGAATGAGGCTGTAAAGAAAATCCCCTTGATCCCGAGGGATAAACGTTTTCATTGAAATGGGAGATCCGGAAGGAAGTAATACGCTGCCCAACCGGAATCGCTCCTCAAGCAACTTAAGGCGACAATTTTGAATTTGAAAGGGTGACGTTGCTGGAAGTGCGGAAGAGGGCGCGCGAACTGTTGATGTATTCATGTTCGAATTCTCTCAGATGTATTTGAAAACTACTTTCTGAGGCGCGTTATTCGACGCCAAGGCGCAGGGTGCGAGTACGTCAAAAACTCAAGAATGGGGTTCGGGTGAAAATATCCCCAATTTTGTAAGGTGAGCCGTTCGAGGCTGTCGGCCAGAGGCACCGAGAGCTTCGTCGTCTCGGCCGCGAAAGCGTCCGCCGCACGCTCTCTGTTTCGAGAGTAAGCCGCCTGCAGCACACCGATGGGAATTTGAATGAGAGTAAAGAGCAGAAAAAAGATCAACATGCCCAAAGGCCGTGAAATCTCTTCCTGCATTCCGCCGAAAACTCGATTCGTCACATAGAAGCCCAAATAGATCCAAAACGTGGAAAAGAAAATCCCCTTCCAAAGATCGTTGTGAACTTGATGCCCCAGCTCGTGCGCAAAAACGGCTTCCACTTGATCTGCCGGGTATTTTTCGTAGAGGGTATCTCCGATGAGAATGCGTTTAGTGCGCCCCAATCCCGTAAAGGCGGCATTTCCTTTTTCGGTCTTCTCGCCCATCCCCAAATGATAGATCTCTTTCACATGAATCTGAAATTTCTGGCAGAGCGCCAAAAGACGTTCTTTTAATTCTCCCGCAGGTAAGGGCTTCAGCTTGAAAAAGAGCGGAATAAATAGAACCGGCGCCAATTGCGCTAGTAAGATGGAGAAAAGAACGAGAAACGTTGCCGCAAAAGCCCACCAGGACTGCCCGCAAATCCGCACCACCCAAAAAAGAGCGCTTAAGATAATCGCGCCGAGCACGGCCCCCACCCCCCAACCTTTCATTTGATCGATAAACCAAGCACCTACTTTTTGGCGAGAAAGACCAAACGAACGCTCCACCCGATAGCTTGCGAAACTCGCCGGGAAACTCAAAATTTCCCAGGTAACTCCAAGCAAACCAAAATACGCGAGCCAAGCCACCCAAGGGTGAGCGGCCCACGCTTCGATTTCCATTTGCCAGCCCCAGAAAATTTTTCTCTTAAATCCAAAGACAAGAAAAGCCAAGCCCAGTAGAAGCCTCGCATAAGAAACAAAGCGATGACTCCAAACGTAGGGGCGGACCTTTTGATCATGCTCGGACCAGGTTTTAGGAAAATTTGTCATTTACCGGCCAGAAGATTGAGTGCCGAGCCCGCCTTGAACCACCGGATCTGCTCCTCCGTCATCGAATGGTTCAAAGGGATTTTCTCTTCCTTCCCATCCGCGTGGTGGATAATCGCTTCAATGGTCTTCTTCGGTGCTAACTGATTTAGACCCACGATACTTACCTGATCGGCTTCCAGTACTTTATCGTAGTCCTTCGGGTTCGCGAAGGTGAAGGGAAGGACCCCCTGTTTTTTCAAATTGGTCTCGTGAATCCGCGCAAAACTCTTCGTAATCACCGCGGCTCCTCCCAAAAACCTGGGAGACATTGCCGCATGCTCACGGCTACTGCCTTCCCCGTAGTTCTCATCGCCAACAACCACCCAGCGCTGCCCCTTCGCCTTAAGATCCCGAGCTATCCTCGGAAAGGCCTGTCCGTTTCCGCCCTTCCCTGCTTCTCCAGTGAAAGCATTGATGGCGCCAGTGAACATATTGTCACTGATGTTATCCAGGTGCCCCCGAAACTTGAGCCAGGGGCCAGCGGGCGATATATGATCGGTGGTGCACTTACCCTTCGCCTTTAGAAGCAACGGAAACCTGGTGAAATCTTTTCCGTCCCATTTTTCGAAGGCTTTCAAAAGTTGCAAACGCTGGCTTTGTGGATTCACGACCACATCCACTCCACCGCCATCCGACGGCGGCGCTTGATAACCAGCCCCCGCCGATGCAAACCCTTTGGGCGGAATCGCAGGCGCGGGACCGGGAGCTTTCAACCTCAGCTTCTTCCCGTTCGTCCCGGTGAGCTCATCGGTCAGGGGATTGAAGTTAAGATTTCCCCCCAAGCCTATTCCAATCACCGCCTCGGGACTTCCGATAAAGGAAAGAGTCTCCGGGTTCCCGTCGTTGCGGGCCGGAAAATTGCGATTAAAAGAGCTAAGAATGGAGTTCGACTCGCCCTTCTTGATATCACTTCGCTTCCATTGGCCGATGCAGGGGCCACAGGCATTCGCCATCACCACGGCCCCCACCGATTCCAAAACCTGCACGAAGCCATCACGCTTAATTGTCTCGAATACCCGATCCGATCCGGGCGTTACGTAAAAGGGAATCGGTAGTTTGATGCCTGCCGCTTGTGCCTGCTTTGCGATATCCACCACGCGATAGATGTCTTCATAGGAAGAGTTGGTGCAACTTCCGATCAAGGCGGCACTCAATTTCTCGGGCCAGCCGTTTTTCTTCACTTCTCCTGCGAGTGCCGAGACGGGCCTTCCTAAATCCGGCGTGTGGGGACCTACGATCTGGGGCTCCAATTTCGATAGATCGATTTCAATCACCTGGTCGAAATATTTTTCAGGATTCTTCTCCACTTCCGGATCAGCGGCGAGAAGAGCGGCATTCTTTTTCGCTATCTCCGCCAGATCCGCTCGATTCGTTGCCTTCAGATAGTCCGCCATCGCATCGTCGAACGGAAACACGGAGGTCGTTGCACCCAGCTCCGCTCCCATGTTTGTAATAGTACCCTTC
>JAHFAF010000091.1 GCA_023250715.1 Pseudobdellovibrionaceae bacterium
AGCCACTTCCAAAGAGGCCCGCAATTTCATGGACCCACTCTACGGAGCAGCTTCCACGAAGTGGAATGCGAAGCCATGAAGGTGGTAACCGTAAGTCCCCAGAAGTAATTTTTAAGTTACCGAAGATTTCTGTAGTAATCTTGGAGCTCGAGGTCGAAGGGAGCCATCTCATCGATTCTCGAGCTTTTTCTATATTGGGTATTGCATCGGTAACAGCAGCCGACTTCGCCCACGCGTTTGAAGAGAAGCCAATCCACGAGAGTAACCACTAAGAGGGATATTCCGTAGGTAAAATAGGCGAATGCTACGCCAAGAACGACGAGCCCCACTCCCAGTTTACGATTGAAGTCCTTCTGCCGATAGAGATGAGCCGCTCCGCACATGGCACATTGGTCGATAAATTTTTCCGTGACGAATTCGAGCCACGGGTGTTGGCAGAGGGGACAAAAAATATTTTCCTTCTCCTTCCAATGAGCCACTCCCACCTTTTTGCAATGCGGGCAAACCGCCTGAATTTCCATTAGGAGTAGATTCCGTACTGAATCATCAGATAGAGGCTGACCGTCTCGCCCGTTAGAACGGCGAGATCCACGACGTACAAGATCCCGGTGGCACTCTGAGTGGATCGCATCTTCACTGTTTTCCAAACGAAATAGCTTAGGCCCAGGGGAACGAGGATTCCCCACGCGAGCCGCATCAGAAGGAAAATTCCGGGTGTATCCGCCATGAGAAAGCGCAAGATTTCGTTTTCCGAGCGCCCCCCACAAACCCTAATGAATTGAATAATGGAAAAAATAGATCGTGCCGTGGCACTTGCGATGAAGCCCCAGGTCAGGCGCATGAGCTCATCGATAGAAAGCTTCGGTTGCGTGAGATACCAATGGCCCAGGAGCATGGCCATTAAGCTGAATCCCAGAAACGATGTTGAAAGAAGGACATTCAAAGGCGCTAACGGCCCTAAATGAAAGACCTGCAGAGTAAGGCCCAAAAAGCCCGCGGTGCTAGCACCCAGGTAAAGAGGGAACCAAGGCCTTAAAGAAAAGGCGAAACCAAAGAGCCAAAAGACCAAAATCCAGATCTGTGCTCGGGGCTCCACCACTTCTCGGCCCAGCCAAAGGAAGATTAAGACGGAAAAGAACAGAGCGCCTAGTCCGTGAATCAAGAAGTAGCGGGGGCCGACTTCCTTGCGGACGAAGCCGAAGGTAAAAAAACAGCCGACGGCCAGCTCCATTGCTAGCAGAAATCCTAAAAGGCTCACTTGAGCTTTTTCAGCTCTTGGGTCAGAAGCGGGACAACTTCAAAGAGATCACCGACGATACCGTAATCTGCTTTTTGAAAAATGGGCGCGTCCGGGTCCTTGTTGATGGCGACGATCACCTTCGAAGTACGCATTCCGGCCAAGTGCTGAATGGCACCCGATATTCCGCAAGCAATGTAGAGCTTGGGACTAACGGTCTTTCCGGTTTGGCCTACCTGCATGTCGTGCGGAGCATAGCCTGCATCGACAGCGGCGCGGCTAGCGCCGACCGCGGCTCCAATTGTCGCGGCACACTCATGAAGAATCTTGAAATTTTCCGCATTCTTCATGGAGCGTCCCCCAGAAATAATAATATCGGCTTCCGTGAGCTCGACCTTTTTTACCTGAGAGCCCCGCACCTCAACCACCTTGGCCCGGATTTGCCCCACTTGAGCCGCCACTTTTTCCACTTGAGGAGAGCTTCCGGAACCAGCGCCCACAGGGAGAACGTTAGGGCGGACGGAAGCGACGGCAGGAGTCTTTAAAAACTCCACCGTCTTCGAGCACTTTCCGGCGTAAATGGGGCGACGGACAGTGAGCTTATCCCCGGAAACCTTGAGCTCCGTACAATCGGTGGCAATTCCGACTCCGAATTTCGCGGCCACTCGCGGAAGAAAATCTTTTCCGTGGGCTGTGGCACCGGTGAGTACGACAGAGGGGTTTTGAGAGGAGAGATACCCGTGAACGGCATTCGCATACCCTTCCGTCGTATAACTCTTCAACTCTTCACTTTCCAGGTGAACCACCTTTGTGGCTCCGTGCTTCCCGAGTTCACTTGCCAAATCGCCCGTACCGGATGGCCCGAGCAATAGAACCGTGGGTGTGTTTCCCTGCTTCACGAGCTCCGAAAGAATCTCCAGAGTAACCCGCTTCAGGTGTCCGTCTTTGTGTTCCGCAATTAAAAATGTACCTGGCATATCAAATCACCTTTGCTTCTTCTCTTAAGAACCGAACCAGCTCTTTTGCTTGTGTTGCGGCATCCCCAGCTATTTTCTTTCCCGCCTGGCGTTCCGGCGGCAACTGCAGGTCGCTGTCCTTTACCCTAGCCGTCTCTCCTCCAAGGCCTAGATCTGCCAGCTGGTAAGTCTTAATCTCTTTCTTTTTCGCCTTCATGATCCCGGGCAAGCTCGCATAGCGGGGAGTGTTGATTCCCTTATTCACCGCGAGAACTGCCGGTAAAGGCAATTCGATAATATTCAGAGCTCCCCCTTCCGCTTCCTGCTCCACCTTTGCGCTCTTTTTGTCGGCGGCGATATCAATTTTTAGAAGTACGGATGCGGAGGGAAGGTTCAAGAACTCGGCGACATAGTTGAAGGCGGCCGCTTGATCATCGTCAATCGCCTGTTTGCCGGTAAGAATGATTCCAGGAGATTCCTTCTTCAGGACTTCGGCTAAGGCCTTCGCTGCGAGGAAAGTGTCGACGGCGTCGTCGGATTTCACATGGATGGCGTTGTCAGCCCCCATGGCAACCGCCGTTCGAAGCGCATCCACCGCTCGATCGGGACCGACGGTAACCGCTGTAACGGACCCTTCCTTTAGTTTTTCTTTGGTCTTTAGCGCCTCTTCGATCGCGAACTCATCGTAGGGGTTAATGATCCACTTGATGTCGTTCTTTTCGATGCTGGCTTTATCGCCTGCAATACGGATCTTGGTTTCCGTATCGGGGACTTGTTTTATGAGCACGAACACATTCATTGTTTACTACCTCAGGTATTTAGCAGGTGGCGCGCGATCACGACGCGTTGGATTTGCGAGGTGCCTTCGTAAATTTGCACCAACTTCACATCGCGCATGATCTTCTCTACGGGGTACTCTTTCGTATAACCATAACCCCCAAAAATTTGAACGGCGTTCGTGGCGACATCCATCGCCATGTCGGCAGAAAAACGCTTCGCATGGGCCGAGGCAAAATTGCCCTTTTCATATTGGCCCTGATCCAAATGATAAGCGGCTTGGTAGCAAAGAAGTCGGCCCGCTTCGATACTCGTCGCCATGTCGGCGAGCATAAATTGAATCGCTTGAAAGCTCGCAATCGGCTGATTGAACTGCTTTCTCTCTTTCGCGTACTTGATCGAATGCTCCATCGCAGCTCGAGCAGCTCCGACAGCGCCCGCTGAGATTGACGGGCGAGTGTGGTCCAGAGTTTTCAGGGCGATCTTGAAGCCCTCACCGATTTTTCCAATCAGATTCTTCTTCGGCACCTTTACGCTTTCAAAAGTGATCCCGCGCGTGTCCGAAGCGCGTTGGCCGAGCTTGTTCTCATGTTTGCCCAGGTGAATGCCGGGAAGATTCGCCGGAACGGCGAGGCAAATAATGCCTTTCGTCTTCAGGCCCTTATCGACCGTCGCGAAGACAGTGAAAAGATCGGCGTGGCCGGCATTTGTGATCCACATTTTCGATCCATTGAGAACGAAGTGATCCCCTTCCTCTTTCGCGAGAGTTGAAAGGCTGCCGGCATCACTTCCCGATCCCGGCTCGGTCAAACAAAAACTTGCAAGCTTCGGTTCTTTCAAGAACGGACCGCAGAATTCCTCAATCTGCGCGTCGGTACCCCCGAAGAGAATTGGATAGAGGGCCAAATTATTTACGCAGATACTCGTGCCCATGCCGAGACACCCGGCGCCGAGCTCTTCATTGATGATGACGTCGTCCATCACCGAGAGGCCTAATCCGCCAAACTTGCTGGGAATTGCGCAATTCATGATTCCCAGTTCCCATGCTTTGGTGATCACCTCGCGAGGAAACTCACTCGATTCGTCGAATTTTCCGGCTACCGGAGAGATCTCCTTTTCGGCGAACTTGCGGACCATGTCCTTTAAGGCGATCTGTTCTTCAGAAAGCTGAAAACTAATCATTGGGTTGTCCCCTTCTTTTCTTGGAGCTGGAAACGCTGCCACAAACTAGCAAAAAAGGTCTGTTTTTCAACCCTTTTCAGGGTCTTATCCCCCATGTTAGTTTTGTACTTTCCAATGGCTGCCACTGCGAAAAACAGGACTGGGATTCTTATCATTTTGGACGGATTTGGGGTGAATTCCGACTCCACTTTCAATGCCGTGGCGCAGGCCAAGACGCCCACTTTGGACAGGCTTTATAAGCAATACCCTAATGGGCTACTGCAGGCGTCGGAAGGATACGTCGGTCTGCCCCCTGGGTTCATGGGCAATTCCGAGGTGGGGCATCTGAACATCGGTGCGGGAAGAGTCGTTTACCAAGACTTCTCCTTGATTAGCCGGGCCATTGAGGAGGGAAGTTTTTTCGAGAACAAGGCATTCTTAGGCCTGTTTGATGAAATTAAGAAACAGAAAAAAGGCAGCCCTGCATTGCATTTGATGGGCCTTGTGTCAGATGGCGGAGTGCATAGCCACATTAGCCACCTTTTTGCTCTTCTCCAGCTTGCTAAGCGGCAGGGGCTTGAAAAAGTTTTTATTCATATATTTACCGATGGCCGGGACACTTCGCCCACCAGTGGGGTGGAATATGTCCGACGGCTTTTGGGGTTCTGTCAGGATTTGAAGGTGGGAAAAGTGGCTACCGTTCAGGGCCGCTTCTTCGCCATGGACCGTGATAATCGCTGGGAGAGAACGCAAAAGGCTTACAACGCCATTCTTGCCGGTAAAGCCGAAGAGACTTTTGAGGACCCCTTGGAATACTTGCGGGCCTGTTACGACAAGAAATTGACCGATGAGTTCGTTCCGCCGGCGGTATTGAAGGGCTACAACGGAGTTCAAGACGGGGATGGAATACTGTTTTTCAATTTTCGCGCCGACCGCGCAAGACAAATCACGCGAGCCATTACGCAAACGGAATTTTCTCCGTTTCGCAGAGAGCATTTTTCGACCTTGGCCGGCTTTGTCGCGATGACCCCTTACGATGAAAAGCTTGGTCTCACTACCGCCTATGAAAAGCCGAAAGTTCCGAACACCTTGGGAGAGGTGGTAAGTCGGCAAGGATGGAAACAGCTTCGCGTGGCGGAAACGGAAAAGTATGCGCATGTGACCTATTTTTTTAATGGCGGGGACGAAAAAGTTTTTGAAGGAGAGAAGAGAATTCTCATCCCCTCTCCTCGCGAGGTAAAGACCTACGATTTGAAACCCGAGATGGCGGCGAAAGACGTTGCCGAGGCGCTCTTGAAAGAATTATCCGAGGGCGAATACAAATTTGCCGTCGTGAATTTCGCGAATCCAGACATGGTGGGCCATACAGGAAATTTGGCCGCTGCTATCCGTGCTGTCGAAACGGTGGATGGGTGTTTGGGAAGAATTGTCGACTGGATCGAGTCCCATGACGCATTCGCTATTCTGACGGCGGACCACGGTAATTGTGAAAAGATGCAGGATGAAAAGGGACAGCCGTTGACCTCGCATACGACCTTGCCCGTGCCCTTTCTCTTGATCGACTCTGAGCATAAAGGTTCGCAAATTGCTGCAGGAGGGCAACTCTGTGATATTGCGCCCACTTTATTGCACCTGTGGGGCCTAAAAGTACCGTCGGACATGAGCGGGAAGAATCTGGTCCGCACTTCTTAGTCGAGCGTCGCTCTGTTATAATAAAGCCTAGTCATTTCCTCTATTTTTCTCTTTTATCAACCATCCAAAAGGTAGCGAATGTCCGCCGGAAAACTGGGCGAACTGCTGGTTGCTCAAGGCTACATTTCAAAAGACCAGCTTCAGAGCGCCATTGAGCACAAGCAGAAGACCAAAGCTCGATTGTCGAGCTCGCTCGTGCATTTGGGCCACATCAATGAAAAAGTCCTCGCTACTTTCTTGAGCAAACAGTATGGCCTCACCGCGATTTCCCTCGATGATGTTCAATTGTCCGAGGATGTCGCGCGCCTTGTGCCCGTGAGCCTGTGCGATAGGCACGTGCTCGTCCCGTTGAGCTTGGACGGCAATCGCCTTTCCATCGCGATTAGTGATCCCACGAATGTTGCGGCTGTCGATGATGTGCGTTTTCTATGCAATCTCGATGTCACCGTTTATATCGCGACCGAGACCGCCATCCGGGGCTTAATCGAGCGAACCTACAGCCAGGCCGCTTCGCAAATTGAAACCGGAATAATGAGTGATCCGATTGATCCGGGACAAGAGGACCCTGACAATATGGATCTCGAGGTCGCGAAGGCCCCCAGCGCAACCGAAGCCCATGAGCTTGAAGGGGGCGCGGATTTGGGAAAGCCCGTTATTCGAATCATCAACAAGGTTTTCGTCGAGGCCATCCGAAGAAAAGCGAGTGATATTCACATTGAGCCGTTCGAGACGTTTAGCCGCGTTCGCTTCCGCGTGGACGGCGCCCTTTTCGAAGTGATGAAAATTCCGCCGCAGCTAAGATCGGCGATGCCTGCTCGCATTAAGGTCATGGCGAATCTGGATATTTCCGAAAAGCGCTTGCCGCAGGATGGTCGCATCCAGGTAAAGACAAGAACCTCGAAGATCGATATCCGCGTTTCGATTCTCCCCACCATGTTTGGAGAAAAGGTCGTCATGCGCGTCTTGGATCAGGGAAATAAAACACCCTCTCTTCTGCAAATGGGTTTTGAAGAGGAGCAGCTGAGCCTTTTCAAGAAGGCGGCTGGTCAGCCCTACGGAATGGTGTTAGTCACGGGCCCCACGGGTAGCGGTAAATCCACAACTCTCTATGCCGCCTTGACCGAGCTCAATACAGCAGATGTAAATATTTCCACGGTCGAGGATCCCGTCGAATACAACATGATTGGGATTAACCAGGTGCAAATGAAAGAAGGCATCGGCCTTACGTTTGCGGCCTCCCTTCGCTCTCTTCTTCGACAAGATCCGGACATTATTCTGGTGGGAGAGATTCGAGATCAAGAGACGGCAGAAATAGCGATCAAAGCGTCGCTTACCGGTCACATGGTTTTCTCAACTCTACACACAAACGATGCACCGAGCACTGTCAGTCGCCTTCTGCACATGGGAATCGAGCCATTTTTGATTACCGCCTCACTCACTTTAATTCAGGCGCAACGTTTGATTCGCGTGAACTGCGAAAAATGTTTGGAGCCCGACACTAAGGTAACGCCGCAAATGTTGAAAGAAGCAGAGCTCCCTGAGAACTGGATGGAATCGATTAAACCCATGCGGGGTGTCGGTTGCGATCGATGCGGTGGCACTGGCTATAAGGGCCGGCGAGGAATTTACGAAGTAATGTACATGACGGAGAAGCTTCGCGAGATGGTGATTAAGGGTGCTAACGCCGACTTCCTGAAAAAAGCTGCGATTGAAAACGGGATGGTTACCCTTCGGCAATCAGCGCTCATTAAGCTCTATCGCGGGGAAACTACTTTGGAAGAGGTCTTGAATAATTCGAGACCGGATGGAGACATTCTGAAATCATGATTACTCTACCTCAGCTACTCAAGGCGATGTTGGAGCATCGGGCTTCGGATATGCACATCACTAGCGGCTGCCCTCCCGTCTTTCGAGTGCACGGCCAGATTCTTAAAGCAAAGTCGAATTCCTTGACTCCGGCAGATACGAAAGAACTCTGCTACTCCGTACTTACCGATTATCAAAAGGCGCAGTTCGAGGAGGCGAAGCAGCTCGACTTTTCCTTCGGCATTCGAGATCTCGCGCGCTTTCCAACGTGGAGCCGTTGCCGGCGCTTTTCGACATATTCCGTTCGACATTCCTCGGCTCTCTTCGCTTGGTCTTCCTCCCGCGGTTGAAGGCCTACTGCGCCGTCCCCGGGGATTGGTTTTGGTAACAGGGGCTACTGGTAGCGGTAAATCGACGACATTAGCCTCGATGATCGACGCTTTGAACGAGACCGAACATCTTCATATCGTTACGATCGAGGACCCGATCGAATATATTCATTCTCATCGTCAGTGCGTAATCAATCAACGAGAAGTGGGGCAAGATGCCAAGACCTTCGGTACCGCGCTGAAATCCGCTCTTCGCGAAGATCCGGATGTCGTTCTTGTCGGTGAAATGAGAGACCGAGAGACGATTGAAACAGCATTGACTCTTGCTGAAACAGGGCACTTGGTGATGAGCACCCTTCATACTAACAGCGCTTATCAAAGTATTACCCGCATGGTGCAGGTATTCGCCTCCGACTACCAGGACCAGATTCGACTTCAGCTTTCGATGGTACTGGAGGGAATTCTCACTCAAGCTCTCATTGAACGAACGGATCATCAGGGACGAGTGCTTGCGTTGGAGTTGATGCTTCCCAATGCGAGTATCCGCAACCTCATTCGTGAGAATAAACTTTTTCAGATCCCGTCGGCGATGATGATCGGCCAGGAGCACTCGGGGATGATCACAATGAATCAATCTCTCGCGAACTTGGTGCGCCGACGCATCATCAGTCCGGACGCAGCTCTGGAGGTGAGTCCGGACCAGGAAGAGCTCATCAAGGGGCTCTCCGATATCTTCAGGAAGGCAGGATAATCCATGCGTTTCTTTTACGTCGGAGTGACCCGCCAGCGCGAAGAGGTGCGAGGCGTTTTGGAGGCAGCGGACGAGGTCGAAGCGAGAATGCGCCTTCGCGCGCTTCAGATCCGGCCCACTCAACTCGATGAGCGGCCCGACCGGAGTTTCCGGGTGGCCTTCGAGGCGATGAAAATCGGAAGTCCCATTTCACTCAAACAGCTGATGGTATTCACGCGCCAGTTCTCTTCATTGGTAGATTCCGGTGTTCCGATTGTTCAGTGTCTGAATATTCTCTTCGATCAGGAAAGAAAGGGCGGTTTTAAGAATGTATTGGGACAAATCCGCGAGCACGTAGAGTCGGGAGGAAGTCTCGCCGAAGCGATGGCAAAGCACCCTCGCGTTTTTTCCGATTTCTTCGTGCGAATCGTCGAAGCAGGCGAGCTATCCGGTACGATGGACGTAGCATTACGTCGAGTGGGCACGCAACTCGAAAAGCTGGGGAAACTGCGCTCCAAAGTGGTGGGTGCCCTGATGTATCCCTGCATTACATTAATCGTCGCTATCGTCGTATTGGTCTTCATGTTGCTGAAAGTGGTACCAGGTGTCGCAAAACTTTATTCGGATAATTCCGCTCAATTGCCCGAGCTCACCGTGTTCGTTCTCGATCTTTCGAATTGGGTTCAAGAGAATATTAGTTGGATGAGTACTTTGTTTGTGGGCGGAGGCTTTGCAGCCTTATTTCTCTACCGGTTGCCGGCAACTCGAGTGCTGATCGACCCCTGGGTCTTGAAAGTGCCACTTATTGGTTCCCTCATCAAAAAGTCGACGATAGCAAACTTTGCTCGCACCATGTCGACGTTGATCTCGAGCGGTGTTCCCCTCCTTGGGGCATTCGAAATCTGTACGCGGCTGGTGGGAAATATGGCCGTTCGGGAGCTAATCAAGAAAACCTCTGCAGCGGTTGCCGAAGGCAAGAGCATCGCCCAGGGTCTTTCTCTAAGCTCGATATTTCCGCCAATGGTAATTCACATGGTGAACATTGGAGAAATGACCGGAAAGCTCGATGAGATGCTTTCTAAGGTCGCCGATATTTTTGACGATGAAGTCGACGATGCGGTGGCGAATATGACGGGGCTGTTGCAGCCCCTCATGATTGTTTTTGTAGGCGGTATTGTGGCGTTTCTTCTTATCTCCATGTACCTACCCATTTTCCAGTTGGCCGAAAAGGCAACTGGAGGCTAAGAGCCGGAGGCAATTTGTTCGCGAAGGGCCTGAAATTTTGGCGGGGGCGCTTCGCCCTCGAGGCACCTCCCTCGACGGGGCTTCGAGAGGGCTTGCAGTGGCTCATGCTAGCAAGGCTTGGGATGCTTTACCTGGCTCTTTCGCTTTTGGTCGTGCAGCAGGTATTCCGTCGAGAAGACGTAATCGGTCCGTCTCTACTCGTCGGTTACGCGCTACTCAGCCTCAGCTTTGCTTTCAACCTGTTTCATTCTTACTTCCTGGAGCGGCTGCCCTTCCGTCCCTGGGTGGCGGGAATGCACATTCTTTTTGATGCAGGCCTGACCTCAACCTGGATTTACTTTACAGGTGGAAGGGAAAGCCTATTTGCACTTTGGTACCTCATTCAAATTTTAGTTGTTTCTCTGATTTTCTACCAAAAGGGCGCTTGGTTTGCGGCGACCGCCTCTTGCCTCTTTTTCGGTTTAGTCTATTTATTTCACCCCCAGCCGGTGGGGTGGGTGACTTGGGCGGCGTATTCCATGCTGTTTCTGACCTTGGGGCTCGTGGGCGGGTACTTAAGCGAAGAGCTCTTGCGAACGAATCGGAACATCGTGAAGCTCACCGAGCTTCAGTCCCGCATTATTGCCTACATGCCCACGGGACTACTGACCGTGGACAGGCAAATGAGAGTGAATTTTCTGAACCCCGTTGCGGCGCAGATTTTGAACGTGGATGCAAGTAAGGCCGTGGGCCGCCTTCTTGGAGATATTGAGCCGGGTCTCCTGCCGTTTTTTACTCAGATAGAATCGCAAAATATTTCCCTTCAGTCGGATGAGCCGGTGCCGCGTGATGGAGAAGCTGCTGTTTCAGCGACCGGAAGTCAGCATCACCGTTCTTATTTTGTTCAATCCAAGTCTCAGAGCGGCCATGCCCGTTTACAGCAAAGGGTGGAAGTGGGGCGCGGCCATGGGCTAAAAATTCTTCGAGGGGACGTGGCCGAACTGGACGCGGATGCTGGACTCGGCGGACTTTTGGGCAAACAAGCGACGGGCGGACAGATTCTTCTTTTTCAAGATGTCACAAAGCTCTTGAATCTTGAGGAAAGGGTCCGACAGAATGAGAAGCTTGCGGCGGTAGGACAGTTGGCCGCTGGAATTGCCCACGAGATTCGAAACCCTCTTGCTAGTATGAGTGCCAGTATAGAAATGTTGAAGGGATCTCTCCCCGCGACTCCAGGGCAGGGCGAAAATCAGCGCCTTATGGAAATAGCGATCCGTGAGATAGATCGGCTGAATCGTCTCATCACGGAATTTTTGGATTTCGTTAAGCCAGAGAAATTTCGTTTTGAAAAAGTGGAGTTGGGCTCCTTGCTTTCTGATTTGGTTTTGAGCGCGCGAAATTTGAAAGACAAGGACAAAGACAAGATTATCGATATCAAGGAAAATTATCGTCCCGCGACGTTTGCGCTCGCTAATCCTGAAAAATTGAAGCAGGTAGTCTGGAATCTCGTCGTGAACGCCCTGCAGGCAATGCGAAATCCCGGAAAAATAGAGGTGGGCTGCGGGCTTGTGAGCGACCAGCGGGTGAAGTTTTGGGTCGAGGACGAGGGGCAGGGGATGGATGACGAGGTATTGGCCCATCTCTATGAGCCATTTTTTACGACGAAGGACAAGGGAACGGGGCTCGGTTTAGCTACTGCCTATAAAATCGTCGAGGCTCACCACGGGGAAATCTTGGTCACTAGTTCCGTAAACGTCGGGACAAAGTTTGAAGTTGTTTTGCAGGCCGCATGAAAGAAGGAAGCATGAGTCGAGCACTGATCATCCTAAGTACCCTCGTCATAGCCGTCGCGGCTAAGGCCGCGGATGACGACTTGGAATTTATCGCGCCTAAAGAGAGTCCCTCGCTCGCGGCCGTTTCCGAGGCAAAGGATCTTCAGCCGATTGAGACGTCGAGTCCCCTACTAAATGTGGCAGGACGCCTGGATCTCGGTTTTTCCGGTGGTGCCCCTGTGGCCCAGGGCTTTTACATTCCCTCCTTGAGATTCGGAATTAATGGCACGATCAGTTCGCGGCTTGAGTATGGCTTTGCCCTGGGGCAAACACGGGAGTTCTCGGCAGCACAACTTCCGCAGATGCTTCCCGTCGATGCGTGGGTTTCCCTGCGGCTCGCCGGCGATGAATCGGAATCCCCATTGAGGGTGAAAATGGGAATGTTCAATCCCACGTTGAATCCGTGGTGGACTCCCGACTTGGCTTTTCTTTCCCTTCCCGATTACCAGAATAATCACCGCGCTTGTTTGATGGATAACGATCTTGGAGTCGAGCTACAGTTTCAGCCCGGAACGGAACGGTTGAAATTTACCTTGGGCGTATACAACGGAAATGGAATTTTCTCTCTGAATACGAACAATTCGAAGGCTTTCTCTGCTTCTGTTGAGGCGAAGGAGCAATTTGGAGAAAGTAAGGTGGCGTTCGGTATCTCCACCTTCACGCAGACCCAATCCGCTTCGGGAAGCGTGAATTACAAATCCAATTGGGCGGTGGATGCCTACGCTTCTGTGGAGAATGGCCCCTGGCTTGGAGGAGTTGATGTATTGACCGGGGGATTCGAGGACGCAACTCGATTAGTGTATCCGCTCGCAACCGGAGTCTTCGTCGTCAGCCGACTTGCCGAGGATCTCCATCTCTTTGTCCGACATGAAACATTACGGTCATCTCCCACGTTTTCGGGTAATCTCACCGTCTGGCAGATGGGCCCCATGATTGTGATCGATCGCGCTTTCCGCGCGTTCTTTTATTACGAGTCTTCGAATGGCCCGAGCGGAATTGTGAATTCGGGTCAGGTTCGCTTGCGGCTCGTGATGTAGAACATGCATTGCGGTCTGAGCCCGCATTCCTCGCACAGTGGCTTTCTTGCTTTGCAAAGCCGTCTTCCGTGCAAAATCAGTAAACCGTTCACTTGGCTCCAGAGATTCATCGGGACCAGGTCTTTCAACTCCTGCTCGATCTTCTCCGGCGTGTCCGACTTAGCCCAGCCAAGCCTTTGGCTTACGCGGCTTACATGGGTGTCGACCGCAATGGCCGGAAGGTTAAAGGCTTGATTCATCACGACACTTGCGGTTTTTCTGCCCACCCCCCTTAACGAGGTCAATTCTTCCATGGTCTGGGGAACCTTCCCTTTGAACTTATGGACGATGTCTTGAGCTGCCGAGAGGATCGACTTCGTCTTTTGCCGGTAAAAGCCACACGAGTGGATGAGCTTTTCAACGTCAATTGAGTTTGCTTTTGCGAGTTTTCCCGCCGTCGGGTATTTCGCAAAAAGGGCCGGAGTAGTGAGATTGACACGTGCGTCCGTGCATTGCGCTGAAAGAACGACAGCCACAAGAAGTTGAAATTCATTCGCGTAGGTCAGCTCTGTTTCCGAATTCGTATAGACCGACGAGAGGTACTCGAATCCAGAAGCAATATTTGGTTTCACTGATTTCGCCATTGTTTCTTTCCAGTGAAGGGATATATCAGAAAGTAAGGGCGAATGTTCACCATAAATTGTC
>JAHFAF010000432.1 GCA_023250715.1 Pseudobdellovibrionaceae bacterium
CGCTCTGACCTCCGCTCTTTATCGGATCGATAATTTAGTCCACAACCAAGGACGCTATGCTTTAGGGGGATCGGCTCGCCACATGGGAGACTCGATCTGTTTGAGAAAAGAGCTGGTCGAAGAGTTGGGGTTTGGACAAGGCCTGACGGAAGATCATTCCCTACGGCAACGCCTTTTACTTTCCGGGAGAAAGATCGCCTATGCCTCCCAAGCCATTGCCTATAATGAAGCCGCGGCCACTTGGAAAGATGCGAGAGTGCAACGCATGCGCTGGATGCAAGGAACAATTCAAGGAGATCGCGAAAGCCGCTTTGTTTTGTTGAAGGTAGGTTTGAAGCGAAGAAATTTTCCAGCAATTGAAGCAGGATTGGAATCTCTTTTGCCGTCTTATACGACTCTGGCTGCCACTGTTGCGATTTTTACTCTCGTGTTTTGGTCGTCTTCTTGGCTCGGGCTACTCCTCGCTGTTGTTTTTTTCCCTTTTGGGGGCCTGCTCGCGGCAAAAGCTCCACTCTCGGATTTTTTTGCGCTCTCGACGGGCCCATTTTTTATTTTGTGGCGCTGCGGACTTGCAGTGTCGTTAAGACTGTTTCCCAGGGAAATTTCCTGGGTGAGGACTCCTCGCGGACAGGAGACTTCCTCGTGAAGCGCGTTCTTCTATTGAGCGGCATCCAAGTGTTTCCACCCGAATCCGGGGGTAATTTGAGAACTGCCAGCCTTGCGAAGAGTCTGGCCGGGTTGGGTTGCCAAGTTCGGATCTATTCTTTCACCGGGAGAAAAGCCGACTACAAGAGTTTCCAGCGATCGGATTTTCATTCTCCCCAGCCCGGAATATTGGAATACGTGAACCGCTCTTGGATTTTGGGGTTTTTGCAGTGGGCGACCTATCGATTGGGCCTTCCCGATCTATGGCATTTTCTTCCTCGCCCCTTGGGGCGTCAGTTCTGGGCGTGTGTGGAGTCGAGTGATCTCGTGGTGGCGGACTTTCCTTTTCTTCTTCGTTATTTGAAAAAGATGAAGCCTGGGACGCGAATCTTGAACTCCCACAATCTCGAGCATGAAAGATGGAGAGAAAATCGTTTTCAGCGCGCTTGCTTGGCGCCACTCGTGAAGAAAATAGAAGAGGCCGCTTCTAAAATTGCGGATTGGGTTCTGGTCAGCAATGCTGAGGAGAAGGACTTTTATTCTGTTCACTCCGTCAATCCAGGGAATATCTTGCTCCTGCCCAACGCCGTGGCTCCCGATCGCTTTAAGCCCGATCCCTCGTTGAAGGTGAAAGTGAGAAGAGAGCTTGGCATCGAGGATGATCAAAAGGTAATTCTTTTCGCCGCCAGTCACTATGGTCCGAATCGCGAGGCTTATAAAACGCTTCTCGATTTTGATCGGGAAAAATCGAACTGGCTTGAGGGACAACGAATTGTGTTTCTGGTGGTGGGCTCTGTGGCCCCGGGCCCTCATAGAACGAAGACCTTGATCGCAACCGGGCCGGTAAAATCGGTCGACGGGTATTTCGCAGCAGCGGATTTTGCGATCAACCCCATCCGATCCGGTTCCGGCACCAACATTAAGATGGCGGAATATTTGCTCGCCCGTTTGCCTACTCTCGCCACGGCCTTCGGGAAGAGGGGGCTCACTCTAAAGGAGGGGGAGGATTATGTTCCCTTGGAGCTCAGTCGAATAAGTGAGGGAATCACTTTAATGACCGATCTCACGAAAGAGGCGTCCTGGAAAATGGCGTATAACGCTTATGAGCGCAATCGTCATCTCATTGATATCGGGGTGATTCTTCAGGAGTCTTTCGCGCCATTCCTTTCTCGTGCGTTGAGTTAATCATACTGTAGGCGTTTCCCCGCCGTACCGATAAGTAAGCGTGAGAAATCTTACGCTTCTTCTGTTTTTCTACCGCGCGGGGACATTGCTCGCGGCCGACCCCTGCATGGAAGCGAGAACAAAGTGGGATCTTTGGACCGTGGGCAATTGCCTCAGGGGCGCCAATGTCTGGCAGGTCGTGAATAACCGTGTCGAGTATGGGGATGCTTTGGGATCTGGCCGCGTCGGCCCACCGTTTTCTGCGGAAAATCTTCAGGAGTTGCGTCAATGGGGCGCGAATTTCGTGAATGTTTCGCACCCAGGCATCTACACGCAATCGTCTCCCTATGAGCTCGATAAACTCGTCCAGCAGAATCTAGATGAATTTCTGGACAAGCTTGCCGCCGCTCGTCTCTATGCTGTGATTAGTTTTCGAACCGGACCGGGGAGAACGGAGCACGCATTCGATCCTCCTCCTTCCACTGCGGCCGCCAATGTAATTTGGAAAAACAAAAAGGCTCAAGACTCCTGGGTCGCGATGTGGTCGAAGACGGCGGCTCGGTATAAAAATCATCCGGCTGTGATTGGGTACAATCTGATGGTGGAGCCCAATAGCAATGTGACTTCCGTAAACGAATGGGATCCCGCTGTCTTCGCTAGAAAATATTCCGGCACGACATACGATTGGTATGCTTTGGCGAAGAGAATCATTCCCGCGATCAGAAAAGTGGACGCGACCACGCCCATTCTAGTCAGTGCGATGAACTACGGCGATGTGGGCTGGCTCATGCAAATGCCACTCATGCCGGATGAAAAGACTGTTTATGTGATTCACCAGTACGAGCCCTTTTTGTTTACCCACCAAGCTCCGCCCTTTGCCAATACCTACCCGGGTTTTTTCGATGGTAATTGGGATGATCTGCCGGAGACCATTGATAAGACATGGCTGAAGAGCCTCATCACCCCCGCAAGGGATTTCCGAGTAAAAAACAATGTGCCTGTCGTGGTGTTGGAGTATGGCGCAAAACATCGCGTGCCGAATGCAAGCGGGTATTTGAAAGATGAATTGGGTATCTTTGAGAGTCTGGAATTAAGTCATGCTATCTGGCTCTGGGAAACTGACTACCGTGGTGTCGACTGGGATGATTTTAGCGTCTCTGCTGCCGCTGATCCCGCCTACATCCATGCTCTGAAAACGAATTGGAGTAAGAACTCGCAATTTATCTTGCCTTAGCTGACCGCTAAAAACAAAAACGCCCCGTCCCAGGGGAACGAGGCGCCAGGAAAAAATATTCGCTTATACTAGCGGAAGGTAAAGGTCGGTCGTTCCATCCCACATGCGCCTTCGGATTCGCCCACCTGCCCGCTGGCATTGATGACGAATTCGGACGACTGGCTTCCGCTGATGACGAGATCGGCACCGAGATTCACCCCACGGTCTGTCTCTGTGGTGGTCGGCGTGAGGAAAGTATAGTCCCCTTCCGAACCCGTCGCCGTTCCCCGGCTGATGTAAATAAAGACGATGTCTTCATTATTGGTGCAATCCGTAATGGTGCCTTCGAGATCTTGTTTTTGCTGAGTTGAGCCCGGCCCTGATCCGTGCACGCCACAGACTCCGGTCACAAACGCCGTTCCTGCGACGCACATGCCGCCATCGGTACTCGTTTTAGGGGTGACCCGGATTTGGTCGGACATCTTGATGATGACACACTTATAAGTTCCATTGAGCGAGCCATCGCCGTTGTCCTTATCCACAAGCGTGGGCGCGGATAAAAGATCTTGATAATCGGGAGCAGCATTCGAAAGCGTCTCAACCGGACTCGAGCAATCTTCATTCTTGGAAATGTAAACCCCGTAGACTTTTACTTCGAGCTTGGTGGGGTCCAATCCGGAATTTGCTGCGTTGCCGGTGGTAGCAGTGAATACATAAGCGATCAATGCAAGCCACAAATATTTCATTGCCCCGCTCCTTTAACAACGAAACGAACCGTTGAGGTAGAGCCGCAAGCGGTCACCAATTGTGTCACCCCCACCGCAATGGCGATGGCGAGCCCTAA
>JAHFAF010000092.1 GCA_023250715.1 Pseudobdellovibrionaceae bacterium
CAGCAGGGGTATGAGCGGCTCACCTCCCAATTTCCTGCAAGAAGACAACTGCTCGAACGGGAAAGGGATCGAAAGCTGAGCGAGCTAGCAGCGGAAGAAAGGGTCTTTCAAACTCGGGATCTCGGAGAATTTACCGGGGACGGTGTCGTGAGCTACAACGACCACGCAAGCCTTCGCAACTTGTGCCGCAAAGTCGAGAGCGAGGCTTCGCCATGAAGTGGGCTTTCCTCTTTTTCTTGAGTGCGTCTGTCTCGGCCTGTCCGCCGCATCTATTGAGCAAGCTCGCCCAATTGAACGCGGAACTGCCTGATTTGGCGAAGGCGCTATTTTCTCTCGATGTCGAATTACTTTCGGGACGTAAGAAACCCACTTGGCAGGATCTCGAAAACATTCGCCAGCTGCGCGATCGGATTCAAATCACGCGCGATCTGAAAATCGATATCACGCCCTTAGTTCCTGAGCTGGTAGTGGCGGCCGACGCCCTTGAGAAGTCTCCCCTCGCCAATCCAACCACCCAACACGGGCCCACGGAATATGGATTGAAGACGGAGTACCAGCGGCTAATCGCCGACATAAATCGTTTGCTTCCACGAGAACTAAGAATTGCTCACGCAAGAATTCGCCCCGATCCGCGTGATGCGAAATGGACTCAGCGCGGGCGGGATATTGTGCGCGGGATCGAGGCGGAGTTTCCCGCTTCGTTTGCGACGACGGGTTTTGTCAGCCCTTTTCATTTTCGAAAGGCCGTGAAAGAGGAAAGCTTCAGAGCTCAAGAGCTTTGGGAGGATCTCGAAAACGAGCAGTTCGATGTGGTCGTGCACCGGCCCGTGGCTGGCCGCTGGTGGATCCCACGCGTCGGCTTTCACAATCAATTCGTCACGGGAAGTTCGAATGGCACCTTCAACAATGACCTGCGAAACAGCGCCGAAGCGGCCTATCTTGGAAAACCGGTGGGCGAATATGCTGTGATGGACGCGCGGGATAAGGCCAAGTACGGACGATTAGCACCAAAATTAGGATCGGATCTCCCGGACATGAGCCGAAACTGGTACGGCGATGACATGTGGGTGCTCGATCTAGAGAAGATCCGCGATCGCTTGACCTGGGCCCCCACAGATTCCCTTGGCCGGCGGCCCGCCCCAGGCTCTTCGCGCGCGTGGGACAAGCATTTCGTACCCTGGAGTAGCCGCGAGCTCATGCTCCCCTATCTTCTTGATGGGTATAAGCGGGGAGTGCTGCAGCCCACTGATAAAGTGCTTCCCGGATTCAAGGATCAGGGCCATCCCTCTGGGATTTACGGTTATCTCGAAACGCAAATCTGGGGCGACTTGACTCTGGATCATGTGAAGGCCTTCGTCTTTACGACGAGCCCTCCCGAAGGCGAGTTCTTAGAAGCTCTGCGAGCAAAAAATATTCCGATCTACGACAAACGCAACGGCGGAAAGCCCGAGCTATGGACGGGCACTCCGTGAGACTTCTTCTGCTCATTCTCCTTGCGCTACCTTCTTTCGCGGCGAAAAAGTCCCTTTGCGATCGGGTAACACTTCAGATTCCGGATGCCGCTCGCCACACGCAGGTGCTTCCCGGTGCTCGAGTTGTTTTCCAGGCACCAGAGTCCTTTCAAAATTCAGATACTTTTTCCTTCACCGGATCTCCGGCTCCGCGGCTTGAGGGGAATATTGAAGGGACACTTCTGGCACGGCTGCCTCGACGGTGGGGTGGCGATGATTACTACATTCTTTCAGGAGATCGTCTGGTGATTCTTCGCCAAGATGGCCTGACGCTAAAAGGGCAGGGAGGAGTCTCTCTACGGCCCCAGCAAGTCGCCTCCAGTCCGAAGGAAGTAACGTCGGAAGTGGCACGTGCCTTCGAACGACTCATGGATCTTGTCGATAAACCCATTCCCGAGCGCCCTCGATTTCCTGTAGGGCCGATTGGGCTAGATGAGGCGTCCCAGAAGGCGGCCTGGCGGCTTTTCGAAAGGGACGGCCAGTGGAGTGATCACGTTTCTGCCCGCCGCCAGATATTTACTTTGATGGCCGAAGCGAACCCTAATCGATCCGCGGTGACAGAATGGCTCATCCGCCACCTTGAATCCGACCCCGATCCCTTTGCAAGTGATCTGATTCTGCGGCTTTTACAGGAACGCAAATTGATTACTTCCGACAATATCGATCGTCTGCTCAAGATCCACTTTCAAGATTCGGAACAAGAATCGCAGTACTGGCACACGCTTTTGGGCAATTACATTCCGAGCAATTACACACACGAGGAGATTTTTTGGGATCACGTACCTGTCGCAGCCCTTGCGCATCCGGATCCCTTAGTCCGATCGCAGGCGATTAACTACGTGCGCTTGTGGGGGCAGCCCCGATCCTACCTGGGGCTTCGTGATCCGGCGGTGGAGCAAAGGATGCGGGATTTGCGCCCGAATCTCACGGGGTTCGCCAAGGAGGCCGTGGATTATTATTTTCGTAAAGAGGACGCGATTTCCCACCCTGGCCCTCTCGTGGGCGAGTTTCGTCCGGAGGAGCACCCGCTTTTTTTGAGGTTGCTGGAAGATACCTGTACCGATTGTGAAGATTTCAAGCGTCTCGATCCCAGAGCACGGGAAGCTTTCTTAGCGATGAAGGGCAAAATTCACAAGCTCGACGATCCCCACCGGCTCGATGCTTTGAAAGCCGTGCCCTGGGGAAAACTGAATGAGCCTTGGCCCGCGGCGAAGAAGCCGGGAGATAGAACGTACTATCGGTTGGATGTGCCCTTCGATGAGTATGATTACGGCCACTCGATGCCTGATTTTCAAGATTACGTCGAGAATCGTCTGGGAAAGGAGACGGCGCGCGCTATTCGCAACCACGAAGCGAATGTCTTTGTCTATGCCGGGAGTCTCGAGCGTTTTCGAGGGTTGATCACTGGTTTCGACCCCAAGTTGGTGCGAAAGATCCCCAGTCCCTATAGTGAATGGGGGGTTGAGAAGTATTTTTATGGGGAAAAGGAGCCGGCTATCTTGATCCGGATTCCTCCCATCGAACAATACGCTTGGCATTACCATAGAATGCTCCACGGAATAGGGGCGCAAGGGGGTGTCTTCATTGACCATGCGGATCAAGCGGCGTATCGCGAGGGCTTTAAGACAGCTGCCCGTACACTCATGAAAGAAATTCCCGAGAAACCCTCGATCGCAGTTTTGGGTTACTCCGATCCGTGGATGAATGTCTTGAAGACTCGGACTGATTTTAAAACGGAAAGTTTGGGCACCTACCATTATCAGAATGATGGCTTCGATATCACAGCACGGGTGGTGCGCATTCAAAGCACGATCCTACCTGGAAAAGAAGAGACGATGGTATTTTTGAGCAGCGAAAATACCCTGTGGGGTGAGGCAACTAGTCACCTCATGGAGGGTGTCTTAGACGGTGCTCCCAGTCTTCGTAAAGTCTGGTTCGCGGGCTCTGCCGGCGCGATTAATCTTCCCGCTGTGTATGCGCCTTCCGTTCCGTCGGAATTTACAGATAAAGAAGGGAAAAAAATCGCTATCGCCAACAGTCTCTTGCCCCAGGGCCATCTAGGGCACTCCGAACTCCTGCAGCCAACGGGGGCCGAAGCTCCGGTGCCTTTTCATCTGGGCGGCATTCACGGATTTACGAACACGCCCGCCGAACAAACGCGCCAAGTTTTTTACGATGGGATGTTTTCTCGGTCGGGGACGCTCGATGTGGAAACGAGCCTCCTCGCACAGATGATTGCTACCCGAAATGCCGGTGTTTCAGATACCGGTCAAAAAATTCAATTCGGAGCTGGCCATGTGCTGACGGATAATCCCGCCGGCATCCAAACTTACGACATGGGTTCTTCTCTTTCCGACGTTAAAAAGGAAAAGAAGGAGCAAGGTAGGGACACTCTAATCCATTTCATGATCGATATGATCGGACAGGGCTATTACCGCGAAAGTCCGAGTTTTGATTACTTAAGCGGGGTCGGGATACGTGCGAATAGTTTAAAAGAGCACTGGTATCGTCCTACGAATGGCCCCAAGCCCATTCTTCTACGCTATGACACGCGCGGCATTGCAGGCGACATGTGGAATGGGAATTGAAAATATCACTCTCGGGCGTTAGTCTTATGGCCTTAAATTTCGAGGTCAAAATGCCGACTGAATTTCGCGTAGAAAAAGACTCCATGGGGGAGATGAAGATCCCCTCCCAATTTCTTTACGGCGCCTCCACTCAACGAGCCGTCTTAAATTTTCCGGTGAGCGATTTGCGCTTCAACCGTGACTTCATTCGAGTGCTCGCGATCATAAAGGCCAGCTGTGCGGAAGTGAATCAAAAGCTAGGTAAATTGGATGCAAAGGTCGCCGATGCTATCTTAAAGGCCTCGAAAGAGATCGCAGACGGAAAGCACGACGCGCACTTCGTTCTCGATATTTTTCAAACGGGCTCGGGCACCAGCACCAACATGAATTTCAATGAAGTCGCGGCCAATGTTGCGAACTTGGCAGTCGGTTCTACGGTGGGCAGCAAAAAGCCGGTTCACCCCAATGACCACGTGAACATGGGGCAGTCGAGCAACGACATCATTCCGACGGCAATCCATGTGGCCGCGGCTGTCGCAACTAAAGAAAGACTCATTCCGGCTTTGCAGGGGCTCGAAAAAACGCTCGGGCAAAAGGCGAAGGCGTTCGACAAAATTGTGAAAACCGGCCGCACTCACCTTCAGGATGCTACTCCTATTCGCCTGGGGCAGGAATTTTCGGGCTACGAAAACCAGGTTAAAAAAAGCGTAGAGCGTATCGAGAGGGCTTTGGAGCCGATTTATGAACTTGCCGTAGGCGGCACCGCTGTTGGAACAGGTATTAATACGGACGCCCAATTCGGGAAACTCGTCGCTGAGAATTTGAAGAAGAAATTGGCCCTTCCCTTCAAGGAAGCCGAGAATCATTTTGAAGCACAGGCCTCGAAGGATGGCTGCGTGGAACTATCCGGGGCGCTTAGGGCAACCGCGGTGGCGCTCACCAAAGTAGCAAACGATTTACGTTGGCTCTCGAGCGGGCCTCGCTGTGGAATCGGCGAGATTACACTTCCTGCTACGCAACCTGGTAGCAGCATCATGCCGGGCAAGGTGAATCCAGTGATTCCGGAGTCGTTACTTCAAGTTTGTGCTCAGGTGCAGGGAAATGATCTGGCAGTCGCCTTGGGCGGGCAGGCCGGAAACTTTGAGCTCAATGTCATGATGCCCTTAATCGCGCACAATCTGCTCGAGTCGATTCAAATTCTCGCGAACGGCGTGAAAATGTTCGATGAGAAGTGTGTTGTTGGGCTCGAGGCGAATATCCGAAAGATTGAAGAGACAGTGGAAAAGAGCCTGATGCTCGCGACCCCTCTTGCGCCAGTCGTAGGTTACGACAAGGCGGCCGAGATTTCGAAGAAAGCATTCGCGGAAAATAAAACGGTGCGCGAAATAGCGTCGGCTACGTTGGATCTTTCGAAAGACAAACTCGATGAAATCCTAGATGTCTCCGGCATGACGGTTCCGGGTGCTGGTGGCGGCGGAGAGTAAATGCCGACAGCACTGGTAACTGGGGCGAGCTCTGGAATTGGCTGGGCGACAGCGATTGAGTTCGCTCGCAACGGTTTCGATGTAGTTGTGGTAGCTCGCCGGAAAGAGCTTCTCTCGAAACTTCTGGAAGGAATGCCAAAAGGAAATCACCGCGCGGAAGTTTGTGACGTCAGCCAGTGGTCGCAAGTGGAAGCTCTCAGTTCTCGAGTGTCGAATCTAAATGTCCTGGTCAATAACGCCGGCGCTTTCGAGTATGCGTCTTTGGAAAAGAGCGTTCCAGAAAAACTGGAAGAGATGATTAATGTGAATCTTCGCGGTGTGATTTACATGTGCAAGGCGTTTCTGCCGCAGCTCAAAGCCAGCGCTCAGGCCGGGCAGTCCTCGAAGATTGTGAATATCAGCTCTATCGGTGGTCTTTGGGGCTTTTCCAACATGGCCGTGTACACGGCTACCAAGTTTGCAGTAACTGGTTTTTCAAGCGCCTTGAGAAGGGAGCTAGCGAAACAAAAAATAGATGTCGCGAGCATTCACCCTGGGCCCGTGCGCAATCGGGAGGTGGAGTCCAAGACCCCCAAGAAGGCGATGACAATGCTGCCTGATCAGGTGGCGCGGCAAATTTTCGATTTGGCCAGGTCGAAAAATCGACGGCGCATCTCCCACCCCTTATTTTCGATGTTAAATCTCTTGGAAAATCTATCTCCCGCTACCGTGGATAAGGTGCTGAAGAAAATTCTGTGAAGAATATTGGCAAGTATGAGCTGCACGCTATCGAGGGCGGAGAGTTCCGCTTGGATGGCGGGGCCATGTTCGGCGTCATCCCCAAGGTCCTTTGGGAAAGAACGAACCCCGCCGATGAAAAAAACCGGATTCAAATGCATGTGCGCTCGCTCCTCATTGTGGGGGAGGGGAGAAAGATCCTCGTCGATAGTGGGCTCGGGTCTTCATGGAGCGAAAAGCAAATCCAGATGTTCGCCATCGATTTCAGTCGCTTCGAGATGAAAAAATCTTTGGCGGCGGTCGGTGTGCGTCCCGAAGAAATTACGGACGTGGTATTGAGCCACCTTCACTTCGATCATGTGGGCGGGGCCCTTAACTTCCCGAAGGCCACCTACTGGGTTCAAAAAATGAATCTCGACCACGCCCATGCGCCCACCGAAAAAGATCGCGCTAGTTTTCTCTCGGAAATCATGGACCCGTTCTTCAAATCGGGAAGGGTGAAGGTGATCGACGGAAATGTGGAGATTGCACCCGGCGTTTCGACCTGGGTGACGCATGGACATACTCCCGGTCACAACATGGTGAAAGTAACGGACGGGGGGGAAACGGTGTTATTTTGTGGGGACACCATTCCGATGTCCTCCCACGTTCCCGTTCCCTGGGTAATGGCATTCGATCTGCATCCCATGACGACGATAGAAGAGAAGAAGAAAATTTTGAGCCAGGCGGCTCGAGAAAAATGGACCCTTTTTTGGGTCCATGATCCTTTTCATGCCGCCCACCAAGTTCTGGAAGAGAGCGGGCGTTACAAAGCGGGCGCTCCTGTTTCCTTTTAAAGCTTCGAGAACTCGATCGACAACACTTCCGGCACTCCCTGTTCCTTAGTGAGGTCTTTGGGGATGAGAGATAGGTCCATTTTCTTTCTCACGTCTTCGGGAAGAAGCAATTCCGAGTCACTGTTGCCGTTATCACCCTTGAAGTGAAGGCCGATGGTGAAGTTCTTTTCTTCCGGCTGCTTCTTCGGCAATGCGAAGGTCACTTCCATGGTGCCAATGCCTTGGGGGACCAGCAAAATATCCTTGTCTTGGTAGCCGGCTCCTGAAGAGGCTTCGCCCTTTTCGTTGAGGCGAGTGACCATGGGAATGATTTCGATGATTCGATCGACTTGAGAATACTCGAGCCTCAAGGTGATCTTATTCCCCTCCTGGCGGACAAACTGAACTTTATCCAATTTCGGAATAGCCACATCGTAAGCAGTGGGTTTTCTGTTCGGCCACTCAAAAGCAAAATCCCCCTTTTCTGAGGAATACCTTTTTTGGTTTCCTGATTCATCCCAAACGTTGATGGAGAGAGTGGGGGTTCCGGGAATCTCTTCGGGGAGGGCGGTTTCGACCGAGCATTTCACTTTCTCTGGAGTTCCTTCGCACGGCACTTGAAGGCCTGAGTTGATATAGAGGCGGGTAGGAGCTTTGTCTGCGTTGAACTCACCGGAAATTTGAATGTAGGTGAAGTAAATACCGGAAGGATCTTCCTGCTCGAACTCCACGCGGATGCGGTTTTTCGCGAGCTTTGTGACTTTCACATTGGAAAGTGTCGGCGGTTCTTTGTCCACGATTGGCGCTTCGAACGAAGGGCGGGGGAAATAGCCCATGGAAAGATTTTCGCGATTCGAAGCCAGGTTTTTCAAAAGCTGTTTCGCATATTCTTCCGAAATGCCGTAGAGAAAAGTTTGCCCGCCCTTGCCGTAAAGCTCGAAACCCATGGTTGGCTCCGTTTCCCGCTCGTACTTCGGGACTTCGAACTCACCTACGAGGGCCTTTTTCTTTTCGTCCCATTCCAAGTAGGCTGAGTGGCGTCCGTAGTTGAATCTCAGGATATCCGTCAGTGACTCAGGATTTTTCACTCTTACGGTTAGGCCCACCCGTTCCCCCACCTTAAGGGTGCCATTCGGGGCAACCGTGGGAATTTTCTTCAATTCAACTGCACCCACCGTATTTACAAAAAAGACTAAGAATCCTGAAAGGATAACGAAATTCCACCCAAACATTTGACCTCCTACTAGCTTCAATTAACGCATAGCATAAAGAAAAAGGTGTGTGGACACTTTTTCTGGCCTCCAATTGCTTGCTCTCTCATCATGGCGAGAAAACCACTGATTCGCACCGCGACCGGTTACTACCACATCACCGTACGAGTAAATCACAAGGACGTATTTCCTCTTCCGTTGGGGGAGTGTTGGAAGATTTTCTTGTATTTGCTTTCTGAAATTGGAGCCAAGTTTGGGGCGGAGGCACACGCTTTTGTGTTGATGTCAAATCACTATCACTTGATGCTTTCGACACCCCTTCTCAATGTGGATAAAGTGATGAAGTACATAAATAGAGAGGCGACCCGAGCGATCGGTACAAAATCTGGACTCTGCAATCATGTTTTTGGGGCCCGTTACCATTGGACTCTCACGTACAATCCGGCCAACACGGCCCATGTGTTGAAATACATCTATCGAAATCCAGTAAAAGCGGAATTGGTTCGACGGGTTGAGGATTATCCATATTCGAGCGTAGCGGTTTATTGGGATAGCTCAAACATTCCATTCATTCGTCCACCCCGAGAACTCACTTATGATGGGGATCCTGAGTGTGTCCTTCGCTGGCTCAATGAGCCCCTGGGTAGTGAGCAAGAGGATCTCATCAGAAGGGCCGGTCGAAAAAGGGAGTTCAAGTTCACCAATGATCCGGCCCATCAGGCGGCAATCCAAGGGATTCCTGAATTCCCATTCAGAAAAAGTATCCACACACCTTTTTCTATTTGCTGAGGTCGGCGAAGGTTTCTTTTTTTGTTTTGTGGGGTTTTTTCTCGAAAACGAGGAGTTTGGAGAATGTGCCGTAGTGGTTTTCCACTAGCTCCTCGTGGAATGTGAGCCCAGCTCTTTCTGCCATCTCTGCGATTACGCCGATTTGATGCCTGCGAGCTTTGCCCACAAGATCGGTGTTTGCACTCATCAGCCGTTCGAGCATTGCCGGATCGATTTCGGGGGCGGCTCCCCACTGCGTCCTGAACCTTGAAAGGACTGTCGCGACATCTTCTCCCTCACCGAGAATGGTCATCACGAATCGTCCTTCGTCTTTGAGTAGTGCATGGGCATGATGAAATAACTGCTGCAGCTCTTGATCTGGAATCATGTAGGCGACCATATTCATCGTAATGTTGTCGAAAGAGTTGTTCTGGAAGTGCTTTCGCCAATGATCTGCTTTCAGATCTCCCTCCACATTTCCCGAGATCACATTTTCCCTTTTATATCCGTTGTGAATAGCCTGTTCCGCCATTTCGGGGGAAAACTCCACTCCGTAAAGGTCCGTATCGGGATACTTTTCGCGCGCTGCAAGTCCGATTCTTCCCGTACCGCACCCCCAATCGAGAAGTTTTCCTCCGGAATGCATCGGCTTTAAGTGGCGAACAATACTACTTCGAAGTCTTCTTGCGTCGTCGAGAACGGCCAGAGCCAAATCGTAATCATTTAAATATTTGTTCCCGGGGCCCGGTAGGTAATGGTTTCGGCTCTGTCGACCGTCCGGATCCGCTGCCTGCGCGTCCACCGTTCGACAGATCGGATATCCTCCGGCGAGTGCAGTGCGAGAAATGATAAGAAAGACAAACGATCGCAGTAAACTTCTCATGAACCCTAACCCTCCACAAACGTGCCACACTAAACAAACTACAACACTGTTAAAACAGTGTGATGCACAGTATATCAGGCGTGTAAAAGCAGTGCAATCCCGCGGATGGGTTGCATGGATTAGTTTAGTTATTTTAGTTGTTTACGCTTTCGCGGTTCCGGAAAGGGCGCTGTCGCCAAAGAGGCGATTATGGAATTTCACGTACTGAAAGCCGGCCCCAGTGAGGGCTTGAGTCAGTTCCTCGGGCGAGAATCGTCGAAAGGAATCATTCAATAGACTCATCGTCTTTTCAAAGGAGTCGAGTTCCTGTCCTTGGAGTTTAGAAACTTGTTCCGCTCGGAGCGAGTCCAGCAGAGAGTTAGTTCCCCCTCTCAGGTGAGCCAGGAAATGAAAACTTCCCCCGGGGCGAAGTAAGCGTTTCACATGGGAGAAAACTGCGCGAGGATCTTCAATGCGGGGCATCCCTTCCAGGCAGAGTGCTGTCGTGAATCCGTGTTTCGCGAAGTCTTCCAATCTCTCAAAGGAGCCTCTAACAGTGGTCACGGGTTGCTCAAGCACCCAGCCGCCCATTCTCGATCGAGATATTTCCAGCATCGTTTGAGAAGGCTGAACGATCCAGCTTGTAGCACCCGCTCGTGCGAGCTCCAAGGCCAGCCGAGGATCGGTTGATCCGAGTTCGAGAGAGGAGTCGACCTTGCCGATACTAATCTGTAGCCCCCTTACCATGCGAACATATTCTTCGTGATTCGTAATCAAATTCGAGCAAAGCGCGAAAGCGGACCAAAGGGTTTCTTTTTCTATCCACTGGGAGAGATCTTTCCAAAGCTCATTCCACTTCTCTGCGCGGGAAATATTGAGACTCACGGTCCAGGCTTTCTTCTGACCGCTTTCGTCCAAGATTTGAGACGCTATTTTTTGAAACTCGATCTCTCCAAATTTTTCCGATCGGAACACTAGGGCCTCTGTATCACAAAGCGGGTGTTGACCCGGCGCGAACACTCTGACGGACCTTTTCAAGACGCTATCGAGATTAGCGAGCTGATTGACGAAGGAAATAACGTGCATTCCGAGGCGAAGGCCCAAGGGCCGTGCGACTAGATTTTCAAAACTTATATTCCAATCCACGAATTGGAAGTTTGGGTCGAGAATGTAGGTGGGTGCTATTACATCGAGCGTAACTCGACGAAGATCACGTACGAACGCTTGCGTGCGCGGGGCGGATGCGGGCTCGATACTAGTGCCTAATACCCGAGTCATCAGCCGACCTCCCTTTCCAAATTAGAGCTGTGAACTTGTTCCTCTCGTAGGGCCGGATTCGCGAGCTTGAAGAGCTCACTGTCGTAATGGGCAATCTTTCCCATTGCACTTCCGTTCTGAATGTCGAGAAAAAGCGATTCCGGCGTAAAATGATAATTGGCAAAAGACTCAACTCCACTAGCTTTTCCTTCAAGCTCCTTGAAGCCGAACTTGCTGTACATTTCGATGTGATTCGGCAGACATTCGGCGAAGACCAGGCGTCGGTTGAGCTGCCATGTAGTGGCAAGTCCAAGGTGAAAAAGGCCCCGCGAAATGCCGAGTCCGCGGTATTTCGGGTGAACTATAAATCGGCTGAGCTCTACACCTTGAAGCACTTGACTGAGTAGGGGAAGCCAGGACTCGGAAAGCTTCATATTTTGAACGATTGGCAGGGGGCCGGGGCCGGGGTCCCTCAGTCGTTTGCGGAGCTCAGGCTCCGGAAGAGTCGGAATCGTGGAGCGAAACCATTCCTGGTGACTTGAAAAAACTTCCTTCAAGGATCCGGCGGGGCCTCGGATGAGCCCCCACGGCTGGTGCGGAACGATAGCTCTCAGCGTGCCCGCAATTTCGCCTGTTTCCTCATCTCTAGCCACAAAATGCAGAGCCATCCCATCGTATGAGTCCAGGTCCAGCTGTAATTGGCTTTTGCTGATGACGGGATCCAAATACCCTAGCGTTTTATAGATCTCGTGGCGGAATCGAAAACATTCGATGAGCTCGATGGGCGTCTGCACCGCACGGAAGGCAACTCTCTTGCGAATAGTATCGGATGGAAGATCTTTTCCAGGGGTAGAAAGAAGGAGAAGTCTCGCGGCGGCTCTAGTCAGCGCTTCATAAAGGTTCACTTCAGTAAGGGAGCTCCAAGGAATCACACCACTCATGAGATTCGAAACTGGAACTTCTTTTTCCGTAAGCGCGACAAACGAACAGAGTTGCCGGTTTGTGAAGTAGGCGCCATGAATGGTTCTCGCAAGAGAGGCCAGTTCCCCGCTTTCCTCGAGCAAAGAGTCCGAGAGCAGAATCAAGGGACGGGAGTATCCACTCGAGTAAAGGGCGTCGATCACTTCAGCTGCAAGGTCTTGAAGGGAGTTTGCAATGACGAACTCAAAATCTAGAGGCTCTGAGGGCAAAAGAGGGAAAGAAACGTGCACGGAAATTCCTCTTAAGTAGGCGAGGAGATCCTCCCGGCGCGATTCGTCGCGCAGGTAAACGAGAGTTCTAATTTTTGATATTTTCACTACTCTCAACTGCATACTCTCTGTCTACGCCCTTAGGGCTTTTCCGAGAGAGAATAAGAGCAAAAGGGGTGCCGCGGAGATCGTGCTCCATTTCCCGCGTGAAGCTGACAGCGGGGACAATTTACGGCGGTAGGCTGGCTTGATACTGGACAAGTCCTCGCGTGAAAGAGTCTAATGATAGAGAAATGTAAAAGTAGGGGTTTGCCCGATAATTTTTCCGGAAGGCTCTACCGCTCCCACCCGCCAGTAATATCTTCCGGCCGTCAAATTCTGACGATCATAAGTGAAGTACGCATTCGAAGTGGTCAGGGTGGCAAAGGTTCCGCTGAAATCTTCATTTCTTCCCAGTTCCAGCCGGTACAGTAGCCCTGGTTGACCTCTCCAGGAAAAAGTGACTCCAAGCGGAATGCTACTCTGGAAAAACTCCTGTCCATTTTTTGGCGCCAATAGTTCTATCGTCGGAGTTGCCGGTGTCCTTTGCGCAAGAGGGGCTACGGATGGAACTCTAAGTTGAGGGCGTGAAAAAAAAGCGGCCAAGGCAATGCCTCCCAGCAATACCGGAAAAATTGCCCATAGAAATTTGGGCCCGGAACTTTCCGGTGGAAGTAGGGACTGAGATCGGGCCGCCTTTGGGTTTGATGCCGGAATGGATCGAGGAGATTGAACGGGAAGTTCAGCTAATTCTAAAGATCGAAATCTGGCCGGTGCTGCGGCTCGTGAAGGAATAGGGGGAGGCGAGGCTCCTCGTGTGGGACCGGCCTCTCTGGTTACTTCTGTCGCTTTGGGAAGTACCAAGGAGACCATTTCCATTTTCATTGGAATGATGACCCTTCCACTCGATGTTTCCGATCCGGTTAATGCGGCTAACTCCTCGGCCTTTTCCACTTCGGAAATGGCGCTTGCGGT
>JAHFAF010000433.1 GCA_023250715.1 Pseudobdellovibrionaceae bacterium
TACTCAAGAGCTTCTTCAGCCAGTCCTCGACTGTCTTAAAGGGGAGCGGGCAAAAATTGGGGGAGCTACTGCACGGGCTGTCGTGCTTGCCGATGAAAGGGCTCCCTATGAACTGGTGAGAAAAATTTTAGCAGCCTCGCTTCAATCAGGCTTCGAGGATGTCCGCGTCCTGGTGGCTACGGAGACAGAATGAAAGCGCTTGCTTACAGCGTTTTCATTTTTCTGTCAGCGATACACTTCGCGTCTGCGGATGAGGAGTCTCAGACTAAAGGCCGCCTTCAATTAGCGATCGCCTACAAGCAAAATGCTATCCGACAGCTGGAAAAGCTCTCGCAAAAAGCAGGGTCGAGGGAAGAAAGATTGGATGTGCTAGCGAGAATTCTAGAGACCGTGAGCGAAATGTCCCGACTCTCGGCTGAGCTCGATGAGGTGGAAGGGGTCGATACCTCCACCTCCCCGAGATATCGAAATGCCCTCGAGGGGGTAGTTAAAGAAGGAAATCGTATCCTTCAGCAAAATCCCTCGGCGCACATGGCTATCCGAACGCGCTATTTGCGGGGGGAGGCTTATAGAAACCTGGGAAATAAGCGGCAGGCCATCGAAGATCTGAAATGGGCGGCCTTGCAAGAGGAAAAAAATGCGGACTCCACGGCTGCCGCACTTGTGGCCTACGATCTTTTGATTTCTCAAGGTGATTATAGAGCGGCCATTTCCTGCCTGAAAAACGTGGACGCCAAAAAGGGGGATGTGCATTATCCCCTTGTTTTGGAATATCTCGCGTGGTCGTACTACTATCAGGCAGATTATCAACGAGCGATGGGAACGCTGGCCGAGCTTCTTGAGTATCAAAGGGGAAGGGCGGAGAAGGTCAGCCGAGGGGAGCGAGAGCAGTCTTACAAAGGGGCTGGCATGTTTCTCGCGTCTGCAATCGAAGAAAAAAAGCCGGGTTTTAATATTGAGGGTGGAGTAAAATTTCTAACCGAAAACGTTGATAGGAAATATTTTCCAGCTGCCATCAAATACTTCGCCCTCGGCCTTTCGACGAAAAATCTTTACCCTGAGATCCACGAGCTTCTGGCCAAGCTAAAATCCTGGCAGAATTTTTCGAGTGAAGAGACCCTCGCTATTCACCTCATAGCGCTGGATCAGGTATTGAATATTCGACACAGTGAAGAAGTTGAAAGAGGTGTCCGGGATATTCTGGCCTCTGCCATTTTTGAAAACCAGGAATTCAGGAACCTTCCCAGCGAGACCCAACAAAATTTGAAGAAGCAGCTGGGGCGATCCGCCAATATTCTCTTACAGAGCAAGACCAAGTCCAGCGGCGAGCTGTTTAAGCTTCTTCAAATTTTAAAAGACTTTCCGGGGCTGAATGACGAGGAAATTGCGCTTCACCGGCACAACCTTGCTGAGGTTTCCTTTCGCTTGAAGCGATATGACGAAGCCACGGAAGAATACCGTTGGCTCGCAAAGAATTTGAAAGGGGAAATGGCGACGGACTCCTGGCTAAAATCAATTGGAGCCCGATTCGAATCCCTTAAGGCTAATGGACTTGTCCCTGAGGAATTGTCCCTTCAAGAAACAAAAGACAGGCCGAAGCGTGAGCTCGCGGGCCAGACAAAGGAATGGATTGGCTGGATCTTAGCCTATGGGAAGCGGCCCGGAAGTCGATCGGAGAAGGTGGACCCATTTCGGTTTGAGGCGGGAAGGATTCTTTTTGACTCCGGCAATTATAGCGCCGCAAATGGCCTTTTCATTCAGCTTGCTAAAGAGAGTAAGGATAAGAAGCTTGTTTTCCTCTCTGCGGGCGCTGTCTTGGACGGTTTGATTATCGAAGAAAAGTGGAACGAACTTCTTCAGCAGGCCTTGGAGTACGCCCAGCGCAAGGATTTGGAGAAAACTCCTTTTGCAAGAAAAGCATCCTCAATCGTTTCGGATGCCACACTGCAATTGGCCGGACAGGAATATCGTGAAAAAGATTACAATAGGGTGATCGAACGAGTCGAAGCTTTGCGAAAAAGCGGGATCGCATCCGGTAAATGGGGAGAGCTGAACGTTTTGGCGGCTCACGCCGCACTGGCATTGGAGGATCGGCCGCTTGCAAAAATCTATTTGAGTCGTGTCTTGGAAAGTGATCTCAAGCCGAAGCTAAAGGCGAAGGCATTTCTCGGTGCTGCCGTTTTGAGCGAGGAGCAATTTGAGTATGGAGAAGCCGCGGATAACTACCTTTCCTCTTTTTCTCTAGAAGCCCCTACCGGTGAAGAGGGCAAGGCGCTTAGGGAGAGAGCTCTGCGCCTTACATGGATTTCCGGCGATCACCGCAAGCTTGGAAGGGCGCTTTCGAAGTCTGTTTTGTGCGCGAATGCAAATAAAGAACAATGCGATCGCTATCGTGTTCTTGCTGCGGCCTCTGCTCCGCGCCCTTCGGCGGTGAATGAAGCGCTCGAAAAGGCTCAAGGAAAATCGTCGTCAAAAGGCATCTGGTCTCTCATCGCCTTGCAGAAAAAGAAGCTCTCTCAGGGTAAAAGAAACATCTTGATGCGATCCGTGAGCGAAGAATGGAGCTCTTTTGATTCCATTACACAGTTCGCCTTACTTCCCTTGATTCCGCGCCTTCTTCAGTCCATGGAAGCAGGCCGTGAAGGTCTCGGACTCACCAGAAAAATTGAAATTTCCAAAGCGGCGCTCAGCTTAAAGGCCAAGGCTATCCTTGGCTTTGAAGAGCAAATGACCCGTTTCATCGAATTCCCAATCACTCGAGTTAGGGTGCAGGCATTGTATGAGACCTCAAAAGCGTACCGAGATCTTGCGCGGCAGTTTCAGCGGGTACCGGGCCTAACGGAGGTGACCGCCCCCTTTTTGGACAAACAGCATGAGCTGGAGAAAAAGGCGTTCGTACTGGCAAGCCGTGCCTCGGTGAATGAAGATATTTTTAAGAAAGTCAGCAAGGCCTATTTTGTTTCGTTTCCTGAGGATGCGGCATCGCTGAATAAAGATTTGCCAGCCACTCGTCCAGTGGATCTAGATGCATTGCTATTGAAGGTTTTAGCGAAAGCAAAAGACCCGCGAATCTTGGCGTGGAGAAATGCGTTGAGCCAGCGGCGTTGGGCGGCCGTAGGGGCATTGATAGAAGACTCCAATGGCGGAGAGATCGAGGCAAGAATTTTTCAAAGAATGAAAGCCGCTTCCCTTGCTGCAATCGGAGAGACCGCCGAGGCTATGGCCGAGCTAGAGGTTCTTCGAAGAAATGGGGGAGAGAAGGATCCGGATGTTTGCATGGGATTACTGAGCCACTATTTGTCGACTCTCGCCAAAAAAGAAACAGCCTCCGCATTGCCTGGCTGTTCCGGCGTGGCGGCCGTGGCGTCGCTTCTTGCAGGTGCCCGCTTGTGGGCGGTAGAGGGGCGTTCTCCAGGATCGCAAGAGGGAGGGGAACAATGAAGGTCGCGTTGATTTTGGTCTTTCTTTACACACTGGCTTTGCAAGCCAAAGAGAAAGAGGCTCAGAAACTAGACTTCGATGAAGTTGTCGTAAAAACGATGACGCGAAAGCCAAGTGAGCTGGACACGGTTGGAGTCATCGGAAGAAAGGGAAAGACAAAAGAGCTTTACCAAAAGCGAACGGATTTTAGCCAGGAAACTCGTCAGGATTTAAGGGACTTGAAAGAGGCATGGTAAGCCAAGAAAAAATTTTAGTTCGAGTCGCGCGCCATGGCAACGCCAAGAGCTGGCTGTGGGACTCCTCCAAGCCGTTACAGATCCGGCGTCCTATTTCGCTAAGTCTTACTAGAAAAGGAGCGGATGTTTTTGTTTCTTCCTCCGGGGAGGATAAAACCAGAGTGGGG
>JAHFAF010000093.1 GCA_023250715.1 Pseudobdellovibrionaceae bacterium
CACGTATGTGGAAAGCGGCTTTTTCCGATGGAAATCAATTCAATGTAAGTGATCTCGGCGCTTGGTCTGCAGATAAGGTGTTATCCGACATCGGTGTGGCGGATATCAATGCTGATGGAAAGCCCGATGTAGTAGGCAAATTGAACGGTGTGAATTATGTGTCTTACTTGACGGTCGCGGCAGGTGCTATGACCGGTACCATCGCGGATCCGATTCCTCTTCCTGCAGTCATGAGATTGGAAGCATCATCTCTTACACCGGCATTTAACGACCCCGTCAATATCTCTTGGTCGACGGAAAACGTAGTGAGCTGCAATCTCTTAATGAACGGAATTACTGCCCCCGGATTACCGGCTGGGGAAAATAGATCCGGGAATTTTCCTATCCTTGGAATTCAAACAGACGCGAGTTTTCAGATTTCTTGTATTCAGGCGGGATCCAATGCAACGGTCACGAGCAATGTCGTGCAGGTGGTTGTCGGGGCTCCTGATTCTGGAAATTTTCTCCTCTACGTGAAGGTGGCTCCCAACGACAATGCAGCTAACGCTAGTATTGTGGACTCAGGCGGAACGGTTTCCCTTCGTGGCCAATCCCCTGCAGGGTATTCCGCCTGCCGGCTTTTCCAAGGAATTCCCGGGACCGATGTGAATCCCACCTTTGCGTATTTGAATTCCGCGGCTATTACAGAGAATCGCATTTTCAAATTGCAGTGCATGAATGCAGGGGCCAACGTCTCAACCCCGGATCAGGTCGTGAAGGTGGTCTCCAGCTTAACTTTCGATACCGTAGGAACGACTATTGATTTCGGCAGCGTCGACTATGGCAGTCAGTCCGCGTCCGAAAGGTCGGTGAAGATCACTTCCATTTTAAACCATGCCGATACGTCGAATATTCGCGTGACCTTTCCGGAGGGTTTCGTTTGGACGAGTGGTTGCGGAATGACGTCGGCGACCTCAGCGTTTAATCTCGCGGAAAACGCCAATTGCACGATAAAATTTAGATTCAAGCCCGTGAAAGTCGTTGGGGCGGTGACTCACCCGAGCCCGTATGTTTTCACGAGTCCGCTCAACATTACCTATTTTAACGGCAGGGTGGATGTGGTGAATGCGCCGGCTGCGACGTTGAAGGGAACGGCGCAGGATGCGCCAGCTGGGGGAAAATAGCGTTTCCTTTCCTTGGGGGGTATGTGCAAAATTTTATCTTCACATTGGGCGGCCTAACGCTCATCGCCTGGAATATTGCAAATACTGTTATGGATCTCTCCCGCTATGGGTCGGATTGGGGGACCTATTGGTGGTTTTGCAATCTCGCTCTTCTGGGAATGGGGATTGGGCTACTTTTCCGCAATCGTGGCCTTCTCACTGGATTTCTCGCCATCGCAAGCTTCACTCAAGTATTTTGGCTTATCGATAATTTGACCCGCCAGGTTCGAGGAAAAGGGGTGTTTGGGCTCGTGGATTTCATGTATCGCCCGGGCTACCCCATTGATGAATTTATTTTAAGCCACTACCATTACTTCACTCTTCCGATAGCGCTCACGGCTCTGCTTTACCTTCCCCAGAAAAAGAATCATACGTTGGGGCTCATCGCGTTCTTTAATCCGTTTATTTTCGGAATTTCGTATTTTGCTTTTCCGGCGAGCCAAAATATTAACTGTATTCACGAGGCTTGTTTTCCGGGGTTGAATTGGAAGGGGCCGCTCTATGCCCTCCTGTTTTGGGGCGTGTGCTATGTTTTGCATCTCGGCCTTGGGTGGTGGTTAGATAAATTCTTGCTCAACCTGAAGATCACTCCACAAAAGCAGCGGGTGGCGCTCGCTGGATTCAGCGTCTACTGTCTGATGGCTTTCGGATTCGCCGTGCAAGACACCCGATACAAATTGACCCTGCCTTCCTTCGTTTGTGCGCCACCTGAAATTTACAACGGCGTTCGATCCGGATGCCAATACACGCGCCTTCACCACGGGGGCGAGTTTATGCTCACCTATTTCGTGGAAAATACTGTGAACGAAGGTCGGTTCTGCAAGGTAAAACTCGTAACCCCAAAGGCAGAAAAATTGTTAAGTGAGGGAGTCCCTCTTCCGGAACCCATGAAGATCTTACAAAACTCCCTTCTCGATAACCCCACCGAAGACACTCTCGTGAAAATAGTCGCGGACTGCGGTCCTATGCCGGGTGCGATTGCCGAGCGGAATCTTTCGCAGGAGTCACATTAGATTTACGCGTTGTGACGGTACAAACGCCCCATCATCCCTAAGAATCCGTTCATGGCCGAAATTAATCTATTGGAGAGCCTTCCCAAGATTCAACGCAATCTCGACAAGCGATCTCTTTCCTCAAGGGAGGATAAACTAATCGCCAAGCAATTCGGGCGTGAGTTTTTCGATGGCCCACGGGAGCAAGGGTATGGGGGGTATCGCTACGACGGCCGTTGGAGAAGCGTTGCTCGACGACTAAAGGAACATTACGGTTTAAGTGAACAAAGCCGAGTTTTGGACGTGGGCTGTGCAAAAGGTTTTTTGCTCCACGATCTCAAAGAGGAAGTTCCAGGTATTTCTGTGGCGGGGATAGATGTATCCGCTTATGCAATCGGGGAGGCAATGGACTCTATTCGTCCATTTGTGCAGGTGGCGGATGCCAGGGCACTTCCCTTTCCCGATCGCTCCTTCGATTTGGTGCTTTCAATCAATACAATTCACAATCTCGAGCTTCAGGACCTTTTTAAATCTCTACTTGAAATAGAGAGGGTGAGTAGGGCGCACAAATTTATCGTCGTCGATGCTTATCAAACGGAGGAAGAGCGGGAGAGAATCCTGAAGTGGAACCTAACCGCCGAGACGCATATGTACTGCAAAGATTGGGAAAAAGCTTTCCTCGAGGTGGGGTATCAGGGGGACTATTTTTGGTTTACTCCATGACCATTCCAACAAAAACACTCGGGGCTGTCCTTTACCAGCCGAAGGAACCACTGCAAGTAGAAGAACTCTGGCTTCCTGAGCTAAAGCCGGGACAGGTCTTGGTGGACGTAGCCTTCAGTGGGCTTTGCCACTCTCAATTGCTTGAGGTCCAGGGCGAGCGAGGGCCGGACAAGTTTCTTCCCCATGCTCTGGGGCATGAAGCGAGCGGTGTTGTTCTCTCTGTCGGACATGAAGTGACGAAGGTGGCCCCGGGCAGTCGGGTTGTGCTCTCTTGGATCGCTGGCACGGGAGCCGCGGCTCCAGGCCCAGTCTATAGGAATTGTCGGGATGAGGTGGTAAATGCGGGCCCTGTGGCTACTTTCTTGAGGCATGCGATCGTTTCTGAAAATCGTTGTTACCCATTGCCTACGTCTCTTCCACTCGACATAGCGGCTCTTTTCGGCTGCGCTTTACCCACCGGCTGTGGGCTATTTTGGCGAAAGTTGAGAGCGAAGAAAGGTGAAAGCCTTGTCATTCTGGGGGCGGGAGGAGTGGGCCTTTCCACTTTGCTGGCTGGAAGCCTTGAGGGGTGTTTTCCGAGAATTGTCGTCGATATCTATCCGGAAAAATTGGCCCTCGCGAAAAAGCTTGGGGCAACGCACACGCTTTTATTTGATTCTGAGAAAATCCAGTCTGCCGTATTGGAGCTGACGCGCGGAGTGGGAGCCGATCATGTGGTGGAGGCCAGCGGAAATATACGGGCGATGGAGAGTGCCCTTGCTCTGGCGCGTGCACGCGGAGGGCAGGTGTTGCTTGCTGGGAATATCCCTGCTGGGGAAAGAATTTCCATCGATCCCTACGCTTTGATCTACGGGCGAGTGCTTTTAGGCACTGCTGGCGGTGAGAGTGTTCTTTCCGAAGATATCGAAAAGCTGGAAGGGCTCTACCGGAACCCTCATTTTCCAATGGAGGGATTGCTGGGAGAGCGATTTCCTATCGAGAAGATTAACACGGCCATGGAACGACTTCGAACTGGGGCACTGGGACGGATCTTGATTTCTTCGTGATTTGTTTCGGATCGTGAATATACTCCTGCGGTTCACGCTGAATCTCTGTCCAGTGGGAATCCACCCAGTCCATTGTTTCTTCCACGCCACGTTCAAAATCGATTTCGGGATTCCAAGCGAGGTCTCGTTGAGCTTGCGAAAAATCCAAAGCGTAACGAGAGTCTTGGGTGGTGCGATCATTTGCATAAATAGTGAGATCGGAAAATTCCTTCCCGCGCTTCTCACAAAGAAAACGCACCACTTTGGAAATCGGCCATTCTTGCGCCGAGGAGAAGTGATAAATGGGCTTCGGGTCAGGATGTCCCAAGAGTCGCCAAATCCCCTCAACCAGATCCCGAATGTGCAGGAAGGGGCGAATGGCCTGCCCCCCGCCGTGGAGATAAATTTTTTCGTCTTTTCGCAGTCGAATAAGTGCCCGCGGAATTATTTTGTAGAGCTGTTGATAGGGCCCGTAGACATTTGTCGATCGAATCAGGGTTACTGGAAAGTGGAATCTCTCGAAGGCGGACAGTAGATAGAAATCCGCGGCGGCTTTAGAGGCCGCGTAAGGAGTGGTTGGCCGTGGGGGAGCGCTTTCTGTAACAGGCTCAGAGCACGGGCCATAGACTTCGGCACTAGAGATGTGAAAAAAACGTTTGAGCCAGGGCTGTTTGCGTAAGTAGTCTGCCACGCGAACGACTGCCGTTGTATTTACTTTAAAATATTCCGTTGGGGTCAAATGGCTTTGAAATACTTCGCTAAGAGCTGCGACATTGATCACGTACTGGGGTCTGGCTTGTTCTAAGAGTCTAAGTAAGCGTTTCGGCTGTTGTACGATATCGATCTGCTCGAAACGGAATCGACTCAGATTGGGATTCTGACGATAGGGAAGGTAGAGGGCGCTCTTTTCGGGAGAGCGACTTAGTCCGATGACAGTGGCTCCAGGGAGGGAAAGCAGTCTGTCGACGATATGAGATCCGGTGAAGCAATTGCTGCCTAGGACAATGAATGTCTCATTCTGCGTCATGATACTGGAATTAAGATAGCTGGTGAACCGTAGGTGGGGCAAGAGAACTCAAGGAATAGATCGAAACCACTTCTCCCCCTTGCTCTCGAAAATCGGTGAGCCTTGTCAACGCACGCTCCTCGCTCTCGGCATTGACGGCAAGAAGACAAAAATCGACGCGGCTTCTACGTACGGCGGTCACGGGAAGAATTGGAAGTTGGCTGCCGGGTAGAAAGCGCCCAAGTTTTTCCGGGTCGTCGTCCGCTACAAATTCCAGGTAGCGCCCTAGATGGTGGATATTCAAAAAGGTGATAAGGTCGTGCCCGGCTCCTAGAGCCGCGACTTTCTTCCCCTCAAGGTAGTTTTCCCAAAACTTCTTTTGCTGAGCCACGCGAAAAGGAAAGGCGAGTGCCAGTCGTTTCTCTTCTCCACCAGTCAGCAATTGCGGGTCGGAATGGGAATGAGCGATTACCGCAAGAATTCCCTCATTGCGGGATTCTTCTCTCGGGAGGAAGATTTCAGTCGAGAAAAGGCCGCTCATCGCAAGGGCACGCCGAAGGGTCAAAGAGGAAAAGTAGAGGCGGTGCTGTTCCCAAAGCACGGTTACGTCACCCGTTTTGATTGCTTGGGAGGCGTCCGGTACTTCGAGGTAAATGAAGCCGTTGGGAGAAATCTGCGACCTCCATTCGGTGATGGATTGCGAAAGCAAATCCGAGTGCTCGGCGATATGGCGGGCCAATAACAGATCGTATGGTGGCTCATTGGAAATTGATCCTCCGGTCAATCGATTCGCAAGGGATCTGTCTTTCTCGGAAGCTAGTCCGATTCGGAAAGCCTTGGGTAGGGGCAGTGTCTGCAATTGAGCAGCGATAGTATCCAGATGACGCTCGGGCTCACGATAAAGGTTTCTGTCTGACTGAAAGTAGTTCGAAGTCCATCCCTCGCTCCATTGGATGGTTTCGCACTGTTCGCAGATTCCGAGTCTCATTCTGGCTAGCGCTAGGGCCTCCTCTTTCGAGGTAGATAAATGGTGACTAAGTGGGAGTTCGCCGCAGTCCAACAGAGAGGATAGTTGCATTGAGTCACACGCACGACACGCCTGCACCATAATCAGGGGAGTCTAGCCTGAAAAACTGCCGTGCGAAAAGCTTGCTGCACGAATGCCCGCCCTGTATTTTTTTTGTATGGGAAAAGGAACTATTTCGGCGACTTTGAAGTACCAGCTCTATGAAAAGGGTTGGGCGGTAGTCTCCTTGAGTCGTCGAAACGAGTTGGATGGGGTGCGCGAGGCGTTACGCGCTAAGATACGCGAGCTAACGAACCGAACGGATCTTGAGCTCGAGGACTATCATTCCTGTGTTGAAGACGATGTTACACATACCCAATGGCATTTTGAGCTCACGCAGTTTTTTCGAGAAAATAAATTGGGTCAAAGGGTGATTGAGTCCGAGTGCGAGTTTTTTCAATCCCTTCTTGGTCCCGATTTAAATATTCAATCTTCTCCTTATCTACGGATTACTCGCCCTGGGCTTTCTCAGGACAATATAGATTTTCATCGCGATACGCTTTATGGGCACACTCCCTATGAACTTTCCGTGAGTGTGGCTTATGTGGATATTCCTGCCGCGAGTGCACTTTCGGTGCTTTCCGGTTCTCATGTAAGCCCGGATAAGGATTACCCGACGACACAATTCCTTCATCCGGAAGTAGAAAAAGGATCGATCAAAAATCAATTAGGCTTTCTCTATGCGCCCAAGCGCTTTAGGCCCGAGCAATTGATCGGGGCAGAGCCCGTTCCCTTGCAGACCGGACAGATCTTGATCTTCAGCCAAGCTTTGATTCATGGAAGCCAGGTGAACAGGGGGGTGAAGACTCGATGGACTTCCGACACTCGCGTTGTGAATTCCTGGGTACCGCTGCGCTCTGAATTAAAAAGTGGCTATTACGAGCGCTGGTCTCGATCGGTCGTAAGTGAGTTCGGAAAAGCCTATGATCAAGCCCAGGAGTCCACTTGATTCAGTGGCATGCCATCGCCGCGGGAACCTTTGCCAACCGTACTTGCGAATTCAAATTTCCCGACGGAGTTTCTTTGCAATGGCTTAAGAAGCAGGCGTCTTTGGCCCCGTTGCGGCGGGCCCGTTGGTGTGCGCATGCGAGCCCGAGCGATCCCCTTCAGGAAATGTTAGTCGCTGTCCAAAAAGGATCTTTTCTTCCAGCACATCGACATTTGCGAAAGCCGGAATCTCTTCTTGTCGTCGAGGGACTGGCAGCCTTGGTTCTATTCGATGGTGAGGGAAACAAAGTCGAGCGGCACCTTCTCGGAACATCTGAGAGTGAGCGCCTTTTTTTCTTTCGAATTCCGCCCTGCGTGTTTCATTGTCTTGAGATCGAAACTGACTACTTCGTGTTTCATGAAATCACCCTTGGTCCTTACGATCCGGAAGAAACGCAAGTGGCCCCTTGGCAGCGAGGAAAAGATGCATAGCGTGGTGATAGGAGGAAGCCAGGGGTTAGGTAAGGAAGTGACTGCCGAGATGGAGAGGCGAGGGGATATTGTCTCGTCCCTATCGAGGCGGGAACTGCCGTCCTTGGATCTCGAAAATGAGAAGACCTGGAATGCTTGTCTCGATCACATTCGAATTAAAGGAAGTTGGGACAATCTGATCTTCACGCAGCGTTATCGGGAGGGAAGAGATCCTGAGAGAGAGTTGGCCGTGGGGATTTCGGCTCTGTCTCGGCTCGTCGATAGATTTTTGAACTATGTGGAGAAGAAGGGGGGCTCTATCGTCGTCGTGGGGTCTCCTGCCGCCACCCTTATCGCCAGCGAGCAACCGTTGGAGTACCATATGGCTAAAGCCGCATTACTTCAGTGGGCGCGTTATTCGGCGGTATCTTTGGGATCTCGCGGTGTCCGGGTAAATGTCGTGACTCCTTCTAGGATCGATCGGGGAGACACGAATCCGAAATTACTGCGATCCACTCCTTTGAAGAGATTGGCGACGGATCGGGATCTTGCAGAAGTGATCGGCTTCTTATGTAGTCCCGCCTCAGGGATGGTGACGGGACAAGAAATTGTCGTGGATGGGGGACTGAGTCTGGTGGCCCCTTCCAATCTCATCTTGGAGCAAACAACATGAACGAACCCTCTTTTCAACGAAGCGACTGTCGACTTTGTCTCTCGAAATCCCTTGCCCTTGCCTTACCGATGCTGCCGACTCCGCTTGCCGATGCATTCGTTACGCAAGACAAGGCCGCGGAAAAGCAACCCCTCTTTCCCTTGGACCTCTACCTTTGCGAAGACTGTGGTCACGTACAACTGAATGAAGTGGTCAAGCCAGAGGTCCTTTATAAAAACTATCTTTACGAGACTTCCTCCTCTGCTGGTTTAGTAAAACACTTTGAGACATTTGCCGCGGACACCGCCCGCCGATTGGACGTGAGTGCGAGTTTCAAAGTAGTCGACATCGGGAGTAACGATGGTTCCCTCGCTCTTGCCTTCAAGAATTTAGGGGCGAAGGTGCTTGGGGTCGAGCCGGGGGAGAGAGTAGCGCAAAAGGCACGGGAGAGGGGAATCGAGACGACGCATGACTTTTTTTCTCTCGAGGTTGCCACCCAAATTTCTTCGACGTTTGGGCAGGCGGATTTGATTACTGCGATGAACGTTTTTGCCCATGTAGATGACTTAAGTGGCATGGCTGAAGGGATCGCAAGGCTTCTATCGTCGAAGGGGCTCTTTGTATTTGAGGTTTCCTATCTTCCGGATATTTTCCGGAACTTTCTCTTCGATACCATTTACCACGAGCACCTTTCCTATCACTCGATTCGACCTCTCGCGGATTTTTTCAAGCGGCACGGGCTTGAGCTCATCGAGGTGGAGAGACTTCCAACAAAGGGTGGGTCCTTCCGAGGAACGGTACAAAAGCAGGGGGGGAAATGGCCTCTCTCCGCCCATGTTCGAGGTTGGATAGCCGGAGAAGAGGCCAGCGGCTGGCATCAGGTCGAGCGTTACCACGCTTTTGGGCAAGAGATTGCAAACCGTGGGGATCGTTTTAGAGAGATGCTGATCCCTTATCGAAGAATTGCCGGATATGGGGCTTCTCACACTACGACGACACTGCTTTATCAGTGGGATCTTGGCCGACATCTGGGAAAGCTATTCGATGATAATCCCGCTAAGCAGGGGCTTTTGAGCCCCGGATTTCATCTCAAAGTGGATTCTTCCGATGAAATTTATCAAGAAAAAGTGGATGCCATCGTCCTTCTCGCCTGGCAGTTTCAAGACGCTATCGTCGCTCGGCATACAAAATTCTTAAATCAGGGCGGGGTTTTTCTTATCCCACTGCCTGAGCCCGGGCGGATAAGCGGGTGCTAACCCTCTTTTTCTTTTCGCTTCTTACGCTGGGCCTTCCAGTCCTTGTGGCTTATCTCGATCCCACAGTCCGTCGATTGAACTGGGGAGGAGTGCCCCCGGCTCTTGTTTTTTCAATGGGGATGGTAAGTTCCGCAGCCGCTTTCTTACACGATCGCATTTCCTATGGGCTATTGAAGTATTTTATCGTCGAGAGCATGGCTGCTCTGTGCGTTTGGGGGCTCCTTCGCAAGATCAACTGGAAGAAGGCGAGATATAGTACTCGTGCTATCTGGATAGCTTCAATTTTTCTGATTGCCGATTCCGTTGTGATCCTCTTGCGGCAGGGGTGGCATCTGGAAGGGTTTTTTCTGGGGAGTGCACCGGGATATTTTCGCATGCCCTTTCATGAGGACATGATGCGGAATGTGTCTCTGGTGACCGGCCTTCTGCGGGGAAGTGAATCTCCCTTTCTCGCAGGGACTCCACTTGTTTATCAGACGTTCTGGTTTCATTTTGCGGCCCTCTGCACGAGCTTCTTTCATCCGTTGAGCTATTATCCCTTGGTTCTTGGTTGTGCTTTAGCGACCCACTGGGTGTTCTTCCTGGTCGTGGCGTGGGCAATCTATTTGCTGCGTCCGGGAATTCTTCTGCGTTGGAAAGCGGCTTTTGTTTTTCTCACCGTCTGGCTTTTTCACATCGATATCGGGAACATGATTTTCAATCTCGCTTCTACGGGCTCGCTAGGAATGGAAGCCGACTGGAGCATGCAACACGTAAACCACTTTCGTTATCTGTCTCCCAAATTTCTGGGTCTGGTGGGCCCTCAGCACACTCTATTTCTCCTGTTTTTTCTTGCTACGTTCGTTTTTCGATCTCGCCGATCCCGTTTCGTCGCGGGAGAATGGGCGACGACACTTTTCGCGTTTTACACGGGGCCCATTTTATTTTTGATCGGGTTCCCTTTCTTGTGGTGGTATACGAGACCGATTCCTTGGAAGAGGGTGGCGCTTTTGTCCGCGACGGCCACTCTGACTTTTCAGGGGGTCCTTGGTTTTCCTTCCTGGTGGATTTGGTTCCGTCCCGGGTCAACTGGTATTCAATGGATTCCGAAATTCACCTGGCATTGGGCCATTTTGCCGCTCCTTCCTGTTTTGACCTGCGGTCTTCTGGGAGTAGCTGCATTCTTTGTTGTTTATCGACGAGGGAAGAGGGCTTGGCTGGATCTGGCTCCCGCGTTTTTTCTTCTCTTTTTTTTCAACTTCATTGCCTCTAGCCCCGAGCTTGGTCGTCATAGCACGATGATTGCGATGATTCTCCTTGGTTGGTTTCTGCTTAGGTGGGTTCGAATCCAGACACCTTTAGAACACAGGGTTTGGTCGGCAATGGCAAGCTTGGCGATCCTCGGAGAGGTGTATCTTCTTTATTCCTATACGTTGAAACCAAATTTGCTGCGCACTGATCTTCCTTGGGGAGATTATTTTTCGATGAATCAATTGCTTCGCCAGCAATATCCCCATGTCCCAGTGCTTTCCGCGATCGGATCGGACTTGGGAATTGCGAAACCAGTGGTGGGAGAGGCAACAACCTCATTCGCATTAGCCGTGGACGCCCTCACCCATTCTCGGGCAAGTGAAGAGACTCGTCGGATATTGAAGCTGGAAGATCGTGAACAGGAAATTCTTCCCTATGCGAAGGGGTTGGGCTACTCGATGGTTGCGTGGGGGCCAGTGGAAGAGATTATGTGGGGACAACGGGGAAAGACTCGTTTTATCGATCCCAAGCGGCGGTTGGCCCAGGTCGGATCTGTTGGTCTCTACCAGATAGAAGATCTCGTTTACGAACGGCACGCCCAAAAGAAATACCGAGATGCTACGGATAGTGTCTGTAGTCTCGCCGATGCGCTCGCCGATGCCGGCTGGCATTTCGAAGCGATAAATTTATATTTAACCGAGCTTCGCGGCAACAATCACCTCATTCGTGCCCATGAAGGCATGGGCAGAAGTCTCGAGGCGATGGGTATGAAACGAAGTGCCGCCTTCCATTTTGAAAAATCTCGCCAACTTAAAAACTAACTCTGTCATTGCGAGCCCGCAGGGCGAAGCAATCTCCGTACGTCCGGGTTGCCACGGTCCTTAAAGGCCCTCGCAATGATATGACGCATTAACGTATGAGCGGATGGGCCGAGTACGAATAGGCGAAGTTCTCCGCTCCCACCAAGAATTCCTTGATCCGACTTTCTTGCTCAGCGTGCAGCACTACCACTGGACAAGTGGAATGCCGCAAGATTTGCCGAGTCAGACTGCCCAAGAGAACGCTCTTTACGGGTCCGCTTTGCGAGGCCATGGCAACGAGAGTAGATCCTCCCATTCGCTTAATTGTTTTCAGGATTTCATCGAGTGCGGGTCCGGGCTGTGTATCTAGGTGCACTTTCACGCGTACGCCGAACCCCTTCGCGTGGTCAGCCCATTCTTTTCCTTTGTCGAGGAAGGCTTGTTTTACCTCCTTGATGGATTCTTTGGCGATTGCAGGAAATACGAAGGGCATCCCCACCAGCTCGGGTCTTGCAAAGTAGAGTTTGTGAAAGAGGTAGATAGGGACATTGAGTTTTGCCGCCAGTTTCGCAATTCTCATGAAAACTTCGTGGCTCGCTTCAGAGAAGTCCGTGGGATAAAGAATGCGTTTCAATTTCGTGGGCGTTTGGGTCCGCGGATTAAATACCAGAACGGGTAAGGGAGATTGTAAGACGAGTGTTTCCGCGAAGCTTCCCATGAAAATCTTCTCGAGCCCTTTGCGATTGTGCGAATCCACCGCAATTACGTCGGCACCTTCTTCTAAGGCGAACTGAATAAGACACGCCACCGTATCGGACGAGGCACTTCCTTCCACGCGCAAAAGTCTCGCGGGAAGTAAGTTTGAGACTTTATGTCCCTTAATTTTTTGCTCCAGGTTGCGATAAATTGTCGCGGCAATCTCTTTCCAAACATCCTCTTTATCACCGTGTTTGAGTAATCCTGCCGGTACGACTGTCACGGGTTGTATTTCAGGGTGTAACCCCGCGAAAACCTTGCTAATCGATTCGAGTGCTTTCGACGGCGGACGAGCGCCCTTTTCCAGGGGACTCACACCCCAAACGATCTTTGCCTGCGTGTTCATAGTCCTCTCCCTCTCTTTACCAAGGTGAGAAAGCAAATCGCACGCCAAGTTAATGGACGGGGCGAGTCGCGAGCTCTTTTTCGAGTCGTTTCAAGCGTTGATCGAGGAGTTCGCGGCTTCGATCGGGGAGATTGGAAAGATTTTCCCTGCAGCGGTTTTCACTAAAATGTGTCAGGCAATGATGTACGAATCGAGATTCGAGCATTTCGCCGGAAGTTCTGGTGAGTAAAACAATCGAAAAGACCAGGAATGCGATTCCAATGACGCCGCTCGAAGCGATGCGAAACGCAGGCTGTTCGTTAAACTTTCGGACGAAAAGAAAATGATGAAGTCCTAGTAAGCCAAGACCAGTCGAGAGCAGGACGGACCATTGTTTAGCCATAGTCGTAAGCAAAGTATTGGAGAGTCCGGGTACTATTTCGAACTTTGCCGCGGTTCCAATCAGGAAGAGTAAGAATGGAAGCAAGAAAAAGAAAAGGAGCGAAAGTGTGGTGATATCCAGATCGAAAAGGTGAAAGGAATCACTCCCTAGGATCGGCGCCTGGCGAAACCTCTCGAGAAGCAAATTGAGCTCACGGCAGGTCTCGCGTCTACGTTTTACCCCTAAAATCCCATTCGGGTTCGGGAACATCTCACTCGGCAATAAGAAGAGGGTAAGGAGGCGCGCCAGAAACTTCACTTCGATCCACGAGCTCACCGTGACTTGAGACTCATGTTGCTTGATATCGACGATTGTTCGGTAGAAGGGACCGTGCTCTTTCAAGTACAGGCGCCGCCGGCCTTTCGCCGCAATCATGTGATA
>JAHFAF010000434.1 GCA_023250715.1 Pseudobdellovibrionaceae bacterium
CCAGAAATTCCGTTGTGGCTCCCCGAAAGGTTCCGGTCTCAATGATGAAATCAATCGGGAATGCACTGGCAATTGACTCAATGAGTTTGATTCTTCCTCGCTGCCCATTAAAGGCCCCCCCAAAAGAATCCCTCAGACTTCCCGTTCTGTAATACTCGAGTACTCCCGAGATAGCTCCCGCTACTTCTTTTCCAAATAAACTGAAAATTAACCATCGAACGGCCGAGAAGAGCATGCCTCGCGGGCGAAAATGAGAGGGCCTTTTCCCGTCTATCACCTCGTTCAAGACAGTAAGTAGGCGCTCATAGTTATGAAGTGCAAAATATGCCCTGGCTCCATCGATAAATGGCTTCTTATCCACCATCTTAAGCGCCAAATTAACGGCCTCAATCACGTTTTCGGGCGATCTGTTTTCGAGAACTACACCCAGTTGATAGCTCGCGATTCGCTTTTCCATTAATTCGCCCTTTGAGACAATAACCGGCTTCCTGAAGAATGCGCACTTGGATAGGACATTGCTCGATCCGGAGAAGTTCTCATACGCTGCAAAAATGACGTTGCTGTTACTGACTAGAGAATTGAGCTCTTCATCACTGAAGTGCATATCTAGCAGAAGAACGTTTTCCCATCCGGCGCTCTTCCTAACCCAATTCAGCTCATCCTCCGAATATTCTTTTTCGATCACAGGACCCGCAACCAAAAAAAAATATTTACTTCCCATTGCAGACTGAGCAGCCTCTAAAAATGTCAGAAGCCCTTTGCGACGGCTCAGAAAACCAAAGAGAAAAATGATAGGCCGTCCTTTCGCCTTCTTTCGGACTTTCTCTCTATTGGTATCTAAGGGCAGAATTTCTGTCTCCGTAATGTCCGGAAACTGACAAATCCCCCTCTTCCCAATGGTATCCAGGTCAGACTCGTTGAGGGCAGCGAAATTTTGCCGACTAATATCCGTAAGATATCGCCGTAAATTCTGATCTTCCTTTCTCAGAATGGAACGGAAAATAATTCCCGACCAAGGGGCTGGAATGATGCTTCTTAGAAATCGATGGAAGACTCTGTATTTTGCCAATTCCACGTAGGGCTCGGCCCGAAGAAGGACCACGCTGGCAATGGGAAGGCTCTCAACTTTTTTGATTCTTAGGACAGTGCCTCGGATTAAGAATATGTTTGCGATGAGCCAACGCAGTGCTATCCACTTCTTTAGAAAATTTCGTGAGGATTTGGGAGCCTGCAAGGGCTCAAAGAAAAACGCACGGAAGTCGCCTGCACGTTCAGGGTGCTTCTGGGAAAGCCATTGCCCCACGCTCTCACTGCAGGGAGAGCAAAGAATGACCCTGAATCCCAACTCCAGACAAGCCAATGTACAGTTTCGTTGATAGGAAAGATGATGGCCTAAGTGGTGACCGTCGAAAAGAACAACCGTTCGCCTAGGACATGACGCTACCCCCAAAGGCGATTCGTCATCTTTGACTCTTATCGATAGTTCAGCCTTTTTCATGAGCGCAACAGTCCCGACTTCAGGTCAAGCGGTTTTTTTCAATACCCACCGTTCCGCATTTCGTTGGTAGATGTCCTGCAAAATATCTCGAATTCCCCACTTGGGCTTCCATGTAGGGTAGTGCGATTGAAATTTAGAAAGGCTTGAAATGTACCACTTGTGATCGCCCACCCTGGGTGTATCTAGGATTTCATACTTCGCTTTTTTCCCTGTGATCACTTCCGCAAGGGAAAACGCCTCGAGAATCGAGCAATTCGAGAATTGGCCGCCCCCAATGTTATAAACCTCTCCCGGACGCGGGCTTTCAAAGAAGGAGTCGAAGGCCGCGATCAGATCCTGAGAATGGATATTATCTCGAACCTGTTTCCCCTTGTAGCCGTAGACCTGATAATTTTCGCCTTTCAGCACGCATTGAACCAAGTAAGAAAGGAATCCATGTAATCGAGTTCCTGAATGAGCGGGACCAGTAAGGCACCCTCCCCGAAAGCACCCGGTTCGCATGCCGAAGTAACGCCCATACTCCTGCACCATGAGATCTGCCGCAGCCTTGGAAATACCAAAGAGGGAATGTGTGGATTGATCGATGCTCATCGATTCATCTATCCCTCGGGAAAACCGATGGGACGCTTCCACTTCCCATCGAGTCGCCGCTTCCCGCAGTGGAAGAAGGTTCGGAGTATCGCCGTAAACTTTATTGGTGGAGGTAAACAAGAAAACAGCCTCGGGAGCAAATTTCCGACAGGCTTCAAGCAGATTGAGCGTGCCCATGGCGTTCACGGAAAAATCGGTATGCGGCTCCTTCGCCGCCCAATCATGAGATGGTTGGGCTGCCGTATGAACAATGAGCGAGATCGATTTCCCATATTTTGCAAAGATGCGATCCATCGCCACCCGACTTCGAATATCTTCAGAAAAATGGTGGTACCCTGGAACGGTCTGGCGGAGATTCTGAAGATTCCATTCCGTCGAGCCTGCGTCTCCGAAAAAATACCTCCGGAGATCGTTGTCGACTCCCACAACTTCCAGACCTTTTCGCGCAAAGTAACGCACAGCCTCAGAGCCAATTAAACCAGCGGAACCAGTAATGATGGCAACAGACAAAACACCCTCTCTCTCCTTCTTCTTATCGTCCAACTAGCGCCACCCTTGAATGCACCTCTGCACCCCAAAGCAGTTATACGATAGATTCGAGGGGTTACTTCATACTGCAGCAAGCAAAAGTGCTCCTCTTCTTGGAGGCCCACCTGAAGAATTTCTCTTAGGAAAGAACAAAAGAATTCCGATAACGAATCATTAAGTTGCCATGAAACTATTTCTTCCAACACTCATACTCATTTTCACGTGCCGCCCTGCTCATGCCTATATCGATCCCGGATCGGGAGCTTTGATTTGGCAGCTTATCGTCGCCTTTTTCCTTGGGGGAATTTTCTACATCAGAAAAGTGATTACGTTTCTCATAAGATATTCGAACAGAAAAGACAAAAAAACGAAAACCGAAACGAAGAATGGAAGGAAAGCTGCGTGAGTAATGGGCACTCCGCGAAAGCCTGAACACCGGACCGCGAATATTGCTCAGGTGCTTACCCTGCGCGATCCAGCGGGTCTGGTCTTAAGAAAAAACCAATCGATCTATCGAGTGCTAAGAAAAGAGACGCTGTCTGCATTCGAGTCCTTCCTCTCCACGGACTTTTTCAAAAAATACGAGACTCTTGGAACTTTTCCAAAAACGTCAAAGATTAGATCCTCCAAACTTGGGGTGCTTCCCCTAAAAAAGAGAGAAATCGGCGCCGTATTTTCTCACGAGACCATTCCGTTCATGTCGTATCCTCATGAATGGCCCTTGGAAATGTTGAGGGACTCAGCCCTACTCACGCTTCAGCTCTGCGATGAGGCAATGAAGGAAGGCTTTTGGCTCAAGGATGCTACCCCATTCAACGTGGCGTTCAGAGGGACGACCCCTATCTTTTTTGATCTCCTCTCTTTCGCGGAGAAGGACCCGCTTCAGTTCAATTGGATACCTTACGGACAATTTGTACGAACCTTTCTGAATCCATTACTCTTAGGATCAAAACTTTCCTGGCCGCTTGGCTCAATTTTTCTCAACAATCGTGAGGGGCTTGAAACGCTTCGCCTCTACGAAATGCTCACTTGGACCGAACGTCTCTCTCCTAAGCTCTTCTGGAGAGTTACACTACCTGCTTGGACCCAAATAATGACGGAGAAAAAAGTAAAACAGCTTGGGAACCAGGTGTATAAATCGCGCCTCGCCTCGAGCCCGGAAAAGGCTTCATTCATAGTGGGATGTTTGATTAGT
>JAHFAF010000435.1 GCA_023250715.1 Pseudobdellovibrionaceae bacterium
CGGCAGGAGTTAGAGTCAGGACGGACTCAGTTTTCCCCCGAATGATAAACTCTCGCGCATAGGCCGCGCCAAACGAGACGGAAAAACGACTAGTGCGTTTAACCCGCGAAGTAATTCCCAAACCACCTCTCCAAAGAAGAAGTGAGGAAGTATCGAATTGCGACGTTCCAGAGGGAACAACACCGATATTGTAGATTTTGCCGCGAATGTAGGGGCAAACGTTACTGTTGGGAAGCAGTCGGATGGAAAGCATTGCCCCTGGTTCAAAATTAGAATGAAAGGAGGCTCCGGAGTTTCTCGAATTATCGATCGCGTCCACATTGTATAGCGCAACAAAGGGAGTAATCTTTAAAACGTAGTCATTAATCTTCAGATTATCGTGCAGGACTACAAGTTCGAGCTTCGAAGTCTGTACGAGAAGAGTCTCACTCTCGGTTTGCCCATCAGGACCCTTTGCCTCGAAACGGAGATTGATCACTTCGGAGGTAATAGGAACCTGAAGTACAAAAGTCCCTCGTCGGGAGATCTTGATGTTTCTCTTCCAATCCGGTCCTTCCGCAGAGAGCTGCCACTCGGGACGGTCGTAGAGGCCGCGAACCAAAACAAAGTTGCGAAGGGTGTCCCCAACCCCGTTTGTGGCGATGACTGGCGTCGAATATTTCAGGCCTTGAATGAATCCTTCGTCGGAGACCCTGACTTCGAGCTCCTTTCCGACGATCTCCTTGTTTTCAGCAGACGCAAAAAAGGGCATCGTGAGAAGCAATAGTAGGGCAAGTTGAAGCGCTCGCCTGGGAATAATCGAGTTCCTTGGAATCTGTTAATAGTTGAGTATATCTTAAGTTGATTTCCCTTACGAAGGAACACTGCGACCTATATGGCCCCTCTTCGCTGGAATTTAATCGTCTGCAGCCTCTTATCGCTCTTGATTTCGGCGTTTCTCGACAATTTACGCGGGCCTTTGTTGCCCTATTTTTCTCGTGTTCTTAACCGACCCTATGGGGAAATCAGCTGGATTCTTTCTCTGGGGAATTTTGCAGCGGTAGTAACGAATCTCTCGATGATTCCATTAGTGGCAAGGTGGGGCACGATTCGCGTTGCGATGGGGAGCTGGATCATTGCGCTGGCTACGTTAGCCCTCGCATTTCAAGTGAGTTCGTTTCCTGCTCTGTTGGTATTGTCCCTTTTTTTGGGAGCTGTAATCTCCGCGATGGGTGCTGCGTGCAATTTGCTCATGATTTTGGGCACCGATCCCTTGCATCGGGCCCGAGGCTTTACGGGGCTTCATGTAATGTATGGATTGGGATCATTCGTAGCACCCCTTTGGGTGGCAGCAACTCTCGAGCATACTTCCTCCTGGCACCACGTATTTTGGCCTCCACTCATTGGACTCGCCCTATGGATAGTATTACTTAGCCGTTCTGATGACGGAACCTATCAGCCGAAACTGGCGGCTCGTCCGCTATCGATTGATCCTGGAATTTTTCTTTTATTGTTCACAATGGCTACCTATGTAATGGGGGAGGTTACGGCTTCGGCCTGGCTAAGTGCTTACCTCGTCGAATTCCGTCATCTTACTATTCCTGAAGGCACCCCGTACCTCACCGGAATTTTCCTTTCGATGATGGTGACCCGCTTTCTCTGTTCGCTTCGTCTGAGTTCGGAATCGGAAGTCACAATCCTCGTGATAAGTCTTTTGGGCTCGATTCTGTTTTTCTGTCTGGGGATGAGCGGATGGACTTGGGCGTTTTCCTTGGCGGGGGTATTCGGACCGTTTTTTCCGATCTTGCTCGCGCGATCCAGTCGTCGGTATGGAGAACACTCGGAGCGCCTGACTCTATGGATCTTAACCGCTACGCAAGTTGGCTTATGCGTTTCACAGTTTGGAATGGGTAGACTTACAGATAAATTCGGAATCGGCTTTAGCTTTTGGTTGTCTCCCCTGCTTTTGGTAACCGCAGGCATGAGTCTTGTACTTTACTTGCGGGATGAGGCGATGCACGGATCCAGTGCTTAGCCTTTTGAAATACCGTAAATTTTCACCACTACCCGTTTTCTTCTCTGTCCGTCGAACTCCGCATAGAAGACCTGTTCCCAGGGGCCAAGGTCCAATTTTCCTTCCGTGATCGGAAGAATCGTCTGGTGGTGAAGAAGAGTGCGCTTCAGGTGGGCGTCGGCGTTGTCCTCTCCGGTTTTGTGATGAAGATAATCCGGTTTTGCGGGGGCAAGTTCCTCCAGCCAGGTTTGCAGATCCTGCCAAAGCCCGGGCTCGTTATCGTTCACCCAAATGCCCGCGGTAATATGCATGGCAGAAACCAAACAGAAGCCATCCGAAATTCCGGATTTCTCCACCAGCGCTTCCAAGTGATCAGTAATATTGAGCAGCTCCTTTCGCTCCTTAGTTTCGAACCAGAGATAATCCGTGGCAATCGTAGTCGTGCCGGTTTGGGTTTTCATTGAGGCTATTTACTTCGTATAGTCTAAGACTTCAACTTTGTGTCGGTAGTCAATTTGTGGATGGTAGACTAGAGGCTGATGAAACGGCGCCTTCTTTTATTTACACTTCTCCTGGCGGTCGCCTTAAATTGCGGCCGAGGCCTTCGGTCGGGAGGGAGTTCCGGGTCCGGGGGGGCGGACGGGGGAGGAAGTGGAGGAGGGGGTGGAGGCAGTGACGGTGACGGTGGCGACGGAAATTTAGGCGCCACAATCTCCATTTCGCCCACTAGTGGAACGCGAATGATGCGGCCCACTATTACGGGAAGTGGTTTCACATCCAACGTGAGCGTGACCCTAGGGGGGGCACCTTGTACCAACGTGAATGTCGTCTCCGAAACTGAAATCAGCTGTTACGCCGGGCCCCATTCTCCGGGATCTGTCGACGTGGTGGTGACTCAAGGTAGCGCCTCAGCCACTTTGCCGTCCGGCTTCCAATATAAGAGTTATTTGTATGTGAGTGTGGCAGGGAGCAATAGCATTAAAAATTTTGAGATTTCATCGCTGGGCGGCCTTTCAGAGCTCGGTGCGATGGCGGTAGGGAATGTGCCAACTGAAATTATCATTCCTTCTCTCAGCCCCTTTCTATTTGTATTAAATACGGGTGATTTTTCCATCACCGCGTTTGGTCTTTCCACGTCGGGCACATTGGTTACCCTCTCCAGTGGGACGAGCTCGGTGCCCGTGGCGGGCGAGTTTGCCGTGAATGCTATTGGAAGTCTTCTCTATCAGGCGGACACGCAAACTGGCACTAACGACGTGGAGAGTTACCATTTCAATGACTCTACCGGAGAGCTAACTCTCATTGATGCCGACGGAGTTGGAAAAGGGGGGACTAATGCTCGCCTAACTCCGCTGGGAGATTCGGTCTATGTTTCTCTTTCGGACGGGACCAAGTCGATGAGTGGTTTTCAAACAGGTTCCAACGGATTGCTGACAACGCAGCCCAACAGCCCTTACTTCGACTCAATAGGTACGGGGGATCTCGCCATTTCAAATGACGGAAAATTTGTTTACCAAGTGGATACGGATTTTGGCTTGATTCGTCCGTATGCTCGAGATGCTGCTTCGGGGGACTTGGTCCATCAAAGCACATTCAGTGCCGGAAGCATTAGCATCTTATTGACAGTGCATCCCACCCAGTCCTGTCTCTATATTTTGGACAACGTCGAAAATTCAGGCTTTATTGCGAACTGGGATCCAAGCACAGGGGAACTGACTACTCTTGCGAGCTCAACTTTTTCGACGGGTTCGGCTCCTAATGCAATTGCCTTTGATCCAGGAGCCTCCTTTGCATTTATAACAAACGGAAGTTCGGGGA
>JAHFAF010000436.1 GCA_023250715.1 Pseudobdellovibrionaceae bacterium
CGACGGCGAAGGCCCCTCCAACCTCAGCAATAAATTCGATGACGGTGGTTTAAGCAATAAGATCACAAATTCCGGTGGGGGCGGATCGAGTCTCACCAATGCGGATAAATCCGCCTTGAATAATCTAGTCGGTGAGTTCAATGACGTCGCTCCTTCTGACGGAACGGATATTCTCTCCAAAGCGCTTGCGGAACAAATGAAGCAACTCCTTCAAGACGAAAAGAACGGCAAGGACGTGGCGATGGCGAAAATGCAGCTCGCCGGCCAGATGATGAAAGAATGTTCTACCCGCATCGCGGAATTAGCGCCGCGGCCCGGGCAGCCTCTCGCTGGACGCTATAAGGGCGCTGGTTGTGGCGGAAAAGGGGATGTTTTTATTGAAATCATCGATCCCTACGATCGCGGTTTGGGAAGAGGGGTACCGATCGGAGCTCCTCCTCTTTACAAAGTACAAGGGGCTAGCAACGGAAAGATGACTGCAAACGCGCAAGGGCAGGGGCAAATCGAGGGAACTCCTTGGGCCGGAACGGTTTCCGATACGGGATTAAATGGTCGCGCCGCCGCCGGAACGGTGGTGAATGCGCAATTTAACTCAACCAAATATGGGTATCAGTCTTGTTCGATGGGAATTGGGCTCCAGAATAGCCGCAACCCCATTCCAGAGAATTATATCGAAGCCATGCGTCGTGCGGGTCTTTGCTACCGTCAGACTCTCTTTCTGATGAGCCCGACAATGGATGCGCTTTTCAAGAGCATGGACCCGAAAATTGCCCAGCTTCTCCGACTACGAATGTTGGGGTTACAATGAGGATTCGTTTCGTATGCAAGAAGTCGATTCAAGGAATAGGAGGAGTGGTTATCCTTGCTCTCTTTCTCCTTCCTAGAACGGCGCGTGCCGAAACCGGTGAAGCGTATAACTGGATAGGACAGCTCGGCCAAATTGCTTTCACTCAAGGGGGCGCGGCTTCGCTTCCCGGCTATGTGATTAGCTCCATGAGAGGCGGGAGTATTTCTCCCATAATGCAATTTGTGCTTGTAAACAGCTTGATGAATAAATGCATTAAGGACACTTATAGTTTCTATCCACGCAGAAGAGATCCCTATCAGCTTGCATCGGCAAAATTCCAATATGGCATGTGTCGGATCAACAAATGTTTTCAGCAAGCCATGCTTCTTCTGGTCCTTCCTCAATTGAGCGGTCGAACCCAATACGGCGGCCAGCCGGCCCAGCAGAGTGGAGGACAGATCGGTGCAGCATTGGCCCAATCCTTCCAACAGCAAAATGGCTGCGGCAACAACGGCAACGATAAAGGAATTAGCGCACAGCTTCTTCAGGCATTCGGAGTGAAGTAAATATTCCCGTCTTTACTGAAACTTGTGGGATAATTCTTTCGAGCCGATGCGTGTCAATCTTCTCCCCCCCACCTTTAGTTTTCTGTTGCCCGGGCTAGGGCAGGTCTACCAACGGCGTTACGGGATGGCGGTTCTCGCTTTTTCCGCTTTTACAGCAATCTATTTTTGGCCGGCGGGAAAAGCCGCGATGCCAGTGATGGCTATCGCCGTAGCAACGGAGTGTTTTCTTCGTGAAAAGAAAATTCCATCCGTGCAATCGGGGCGCACGCGAAATTCACTCTTTGCCGTGGTGGGCATGTTAGGTTTCTTGAGCTGGATGCTTTACGTTTCTCCCGCTTTTCTAACTGTGGGATCTTTGATGGACACTCAAGATCAGGCGGAAAAATTCGCAGCTCGCATTCGTTCGTGTAGAAAGCTAATGGGGCCTGCCGTTACCTGTGCGGGCTTTCCTCCCGGAGCGAATGAGCCAATCCTAGATCCTTGGGGGGAGAGTTTTTCTTATCGGCCCGACTCCAAGGGATTTGAAATTCGATCGAGCGGCCCAGATAAGAAGGCCGGAACAGGAGACGACTTTGTTTTTCACTACCGCGACTAAAATCTTGGCGCTGGCAATTCTGGCTTCGGCGGAGGATCTTCCTAAAACACTTCCGCATATGTCTACCTACGGGATCAGTGGCGGGGAGATCCGGGTAACCGCGACTCATCCCTTTCGCGTGGTGCAATTGGTGAATCGAAATGTGCACGGGGCTTTGAATATCGATAGGGGAGAGCGCCCTTTGCTTCTCTTGCGCGTCACACTGCCATCGAAAGGCTTCAAGTCTTTCGATTCGGGAATCCAGGCAGCGACAGAGGATATTCTTGGTATCCGGCAGTTCCCGGAAATCTCTTTCACCTCTAATCAAGGGATCGTGCGTGCGGGACGACGTACGGGAGAGAGCGAAATTTTTTTCGAAGGAGATTTAACCGTGGCCGGCAAGACGATGAAGGATGTTTCGTTCCCCCTCTTTTGCGCCGTCACCCCGGATGTTACGCAATGCCGATTTTTTCTGAATCTCGCCCTGAGCGAGCTAGGGCTTGCCCCTCCGAAGCCGCTGGGATTGAGGTTTGAAGATGCGGTAAAAGTTGAGGGGGAATGGGTGGCGACGCGTGAGGTGAAACCATGATTTGGGCGATTCCATTTCAAGTGATCGTGGGAATTCTGATGGCGGCGGCCTATGCGGCGGGAATCTGGGTCCTCATGGCAGTTTCCCGTTCAGAGAACCTAATCTATCTGCCGAACGCGATCCGTTTTGCCTTTGCGATGTTTGCCTCCTGGGTCGGGCTTCTTTGGGCACGGCAACAGATTCGACTACCCAGCCTTCGTCTCCTGCAGGCCTCAATTACGATCGGGTTTCTTGCTTATGTACTTTCTCCAGTTCTGACTTTTCACGCTCTTCGGGTTTTGCCCTCGGGATTGGTGTCGCTTGCTTTTGCTTTTGTTCCTCTGTTTGCCATGTTGGGATACCGACAGGCGGATGGGAGAGTGCCCTACTTTTTTCTCGCCCTTGGGATTCTTGTAGCGTTTACGGTGGGAGTGCAAAGCGAAGCTGTGCTTCGCGGAAAAGTTTGGTCTTCCCTTGTAATTCTGATCGGTGGGGTACTCACCTACGTAGTTTCCGTATGGCTATGGAGGAGAGTTTTTTCTCTCCATAATTCCTGGCACGTTAGTTTTTGGGCTTCAGCATCGGCCACCCTTATTTTACTTTTGATGGGAGCGGGGGCGGGCGAGTCGGCACAGCAGTTTTTACACCTTCCCAAAATTTACTGGGTGTATTTGAGCGTATCGGGGCTTTTGTTCACGGGTTTTGGGATTCTCGGTTATCGGGCGACGGCATTTAGGATGGGGCCCGTGGGAAAAGCAGTCTGGTCCGCTTCCATTCCTGTGTTCGGGATGGTGTTTGGCTATTTGAGCTGGGGAGAAACTCCGGTCAATCTAGTTACCGGAATTTCCCTTCTTATGGGATGTTTCGCTTTGGCGATTGCTGGTTATCGATCGGAACGATCCATATGGATGTGTCATTTTCATTACCAAGATCTTCGAATTGGGGATCGGCATGGGCTCATCTTGAATGGGTTTCTAAGAGTGGGTAACTCCGAAATGACACGAGTGCGGGTCGTCGATCTTTCCGTTGGCGGATTGGGTGTTCAGGCGGAGCATAATTTGGCGGTCGCAGAGAATGCGATTTTAGAAGTGGTATTGGCCGAGGGAAATCAAATCACGATCGAGTGTAGGGTGGTGCATGTCCGCCCTAGTAAGGACAAGGACTTTCCCTTTAACGGAGGATTGGCCTGGCTCCCCATGCCCGCGAGTCGCATTGAGGACATGGTCGAGTTTTTAGTGAAGATGGGCCGCCCAGCCGACATTTAATCCCTGAACTCCTCAAGATCCTACATATCTTTTGGATCGAAATGATG
>JAHFAF010000437.1 GCA_023250715.1 Pseudobdellovibrionaceae bacterium
GGACAATTGCTCGATCGCCTCTTCCTGCCCGAAAATCGAGGCCATCAAATCTTCACCGAGCGTCTTCAACTGTTTCTTGTCACTCGTGGAAACACTACGGGCGGGAATTTGCGCCATCGAGGCAACGGTCGCCTCGACATCTGCGAGCACGACCTGGATGGGCTCGAGTCCCTCCCCCGCTTTCAAACGCAGGCGGGCCGCCGTCTCGTCCATTACATCAATGGCTTTATCCGGCAACGGGCGACCATGCAGGTAGCGCACACTCAAATCGACGAGAGATTTCAAAACCTCTTTCGAATACTCAACACTGTGAAAACTCTCGTAACGACTTTTCAAACCTTCCAATATCTGGACGGTCTCTTCCGCGGAGGGAGGTTTAATATCGATTTTTTGAAACCGACGCAGGAGCGCTTGATCCTTTTCCAGGTACTTGAGTTCCTTGTATGTAGTCGAGCCAATACAGCTCAGTGCTCGACTTGCGAGCGCGGGTTTAAGAAGATTCGAAGCATCGAGCGAGCCGCCACTCGTCGAGCCCGCCCCCACGATCCCATGCATTTCATCGATGAAAAGAATGGCATGCGGCTCCTTCTCCAACGCCTGCAGAACACTCTTCATTCTTGCTTCAAAATCTCCGCGGTATTTGGTACCTGCGAGGAGGGCTCCGAGATCCAAAGAATAGACGACAGCCTTCTTCAAGGCAGGCGGCACTTTTTCCTGTGTGATGCGAAGAGCAAGCCCGTCCGCGAGTGCTGTTTTTCCCACACCGGGATCGCCGACCAGTAAAACGTTATTCTTCGTTCGTCGCGCCAAAATCTGCAACGCTCGCTCCACTTCGGTGTCTCTGCCTATCAGTGGATCGATAAATCCTTTTGCAGCCCGATCGTTCAAATTGATCGTAAAACTCTCCAAAGGAGATCCCTTTGGTTTTCCTTTTTTCCCTGGCGATGGCGGGAGTTGCGGCACCCCTTCCGAACTTTCATCGAAGGAGATCTCTTCCTCTAGCTCCTTACTGATTCCGTGGGAGTAATAATTGATGACATCGAACTGCGTGACCCCTTGCCTCTCCAAGAAATGAGCGGCGTGGGATTCCTCTTCTTTGAGGAGCGAGATGAGGAGGTTTGCTGTATTCACCTCTTCCCGATCTGCACTTTGCACTTGGAGAATCGCCCGCTGCAGAACTCGGTGAAAGGCGATAGTAAGAGAAGGTTTCCATCCGGATTCTTCCTCGCCCACCTTGGGGCAGTGTTCTTCCAGAAATTTGGTAAGAGCCTCTTTCAAGTCGCTCGGCTCCCCCCCGCACGCTTCGATAATCTCGCAGGTCTCCGCGTCCGCGGTTAACGCCAAGAGAATGTGTTCAAGACTCACAAACTCATGGTGCTTCTCACGCGCCAGGCGAATCGCCTCGTTCAATCCCTTTTCTAATTGAGGAGTGAGCTGCATGTTTTCACCCGTCTTTTTCCACCACGCAACGCAAGGGGTACTTGCTCTGCTTGGCGTACTCGTTTGCTTGATAGGCCTTCGTCTCGGCGATCTCCAAGGTGAAGACACCGGCGACGCCGGCCCCCTTATGGTGCACATCGAGCATTAATTGGGTCGCGTCCGTCTCATTTTTGCGAAAAAATTTCTGCAATAGGTGGACTACAAAATCCCGAGGCGTAAAATCATCGTTTAAAATCAATACCTTATAGAATGAAGGGGTTTTCGTGGCTGGCGCTGGCTGCACCAGCGTATGGGACTCGTTCTCAAGCTCAAGGCTGTTTTCTTCGTCCTGATCGCCGGGTGGGTTCTGTTCCTCGTCCATTTGTTGATCTTTATTCCACAAAAATAGGTGGTCAATTTGAATATACCTATGTTATTTGCCCGGCACAAACCAGAATTAACCGGGGTATGCCGGGGGCGTTTCGCCCTTAAGCGCCCTGGGAACTTTTAAGGAGTGGTATGAAGTTATCAACGTTTGGCGTTATCGCCTTTGCTCTCGTTATGTCGGCCTGTGGCCGCAACGACATTCTCAACACGCAAGAGGGTGCTCGCGATGACATGAAGGAAGAATTGCTCGGCACTTGGACAACACCGGCCGAGGCCAGCAGGGTCCGCAAGGTAACTGTCGATAAGGACAAGATCACGTTCGAAGTTACCTACTACCGCGAAGTCGAGTGCAAGAATGCTTACCGTACGGTCACTCATTCAGGTGTCTACAAGCTTGCGCATAACTACAAGAGCGGCATTGAGAACTCCATCATCTTCACGCCCGACAACGATGTCGTAGTGACCTTGCATGAAGACGCTGATGTGAAGGCTCAGAACGGTCGTTTGGTCGACATTCGTAACTCAAAGCAAGCGCCGATTTCCGAAACGGACAGCGATCTCACCGTGAAGCAGACCATGCGCAACAACGAGAAGCTCGTTGAGGGGCAGAAGATCTTGAATTGGCTGAAGGGCGAGCCGAAAAGCTTGAACCGTATGCAGCTCGAGAAGTTGAATGAGGCCGGCTTGAGCGCTGCCGGAGTCGCCGAGCAAGGAGCTCGAGTCTCTATCCGTTACGAGCTCGATAATAGCTTCCTGCAACTCGGGGATGCCGCCACCAGCGGGCAGACCGCCGGCTACGGTTTCGGGCTCTCCGGCGTATTCGCGAAATAATTTTCGCAAAGACCGGTATAATCTTGAGGCGGTCCCTCTTCTACGAGGGATCGCCTTTTTTATGCGTAGCCTACTCTTATGCTCTTCTCAAAAATGAGGGTTTTGCTCCTCTTTCTCCTCGCTACTCGGGCTTTCGCCGACACTCCCTTGATCTACCGCCCGAGCGCCATCGGGTCGGACTGGGGCTTTAATCCCTTATCGCATTACCTGAACCTCGCGTTCGACACGGCCCAAAACCCTTACTATTTTTCCCAATCCCGTTTTTTCGCGAATCACGGAGTTCTTTGGGAGCGCATCAAAAATCCCGCGGTTTCGATTGAAAGAGACGGAGGCTTTGGAGTTTTTGCAGGAAATGAAATTTATGGATTTCGCGCGTTACCAAATTACACGCTCCATCTTTTGGGCGGAGGTTACGACTACCGTTGGCTTTCTGAATGGTACGAAGCCCACCACGTTCCCTGGCCCTATGTGCTCGCCTTCTTCAATGCGTACTTAGCGAATATCGGAAACGAAGCGCTGGAGACTTCGGCCTCTCAGGTTAACGCCTCCGATCATATTGCCGATCTTTTTTTATTTGATCTCGCGGGAAAATTTCTTTTTCTCAACGACTCGGTCGTCCACTTCATGCATGACAAATTTCAAATGCGTGCTTGGCATTTTCAACCGGCCTTGAATTTGCGATTATTGCGCATCGATAACGCAGGCTCGAATTACATCTTTCGCCCTTACCTCTTCGGAGAAACCTTTCGCCCCTTCATTCATTTGGGAATGGCACTTTTGGGCGGAGTAAGCATTCGACTCTGGGAGGAGGAATCGCTTACTCTTGCGGCCGGAGTGGCCCCGACCGATCCCTTGGTCTTCAAGGGGGATCCGATGGTGGCTCTATTTTGGGATAGAAAGGACGCTCTTTTAGCATCACTCACCGTCAAGGGATCCAACGCGACTCTATTTCGATTGAACGTCTACCCCGATTTCGTCGACACAGGCTCGCTTCGCACCGGCTTCTTTCTCTCCTTCGCCAAAGACCACGAAATCATCCTCGGGCTGAGCGTCAATATGCCTGTCGGGATTTCTGCTTCTTTTTAGCCATGGGCTCAACCCATTTTTTATACTCATAACTGTAACAAATACGGTCAGCGGATAAATCGTAAAGAGCGTTTTT
>JAHFAF010000438.1 GCA_023250715.1 Pseudobdellovibrionaceae bacterium
CGCGCCTTTGCAGACTCAAAAAGATAAACGTAGGACGAGGCACCGAAAGAATTCACGGATAATAGAGAGAGGATGCCAACGGCCCAAAATCTCATGGAAACTATTCCATTTCGTATGTACAAAGCGGGATCTGAACTCCCCGCTTTACCAGTGCCTCGACGATACGAAAGTAGGCTTTCGCTTCATCGATCTTCTTACCAGATAAATCCACATCCGCTGCGGCAACCGCAGCATCGGAGACCATGTTATCGAGGTCCTCTTGGGAGATGGCCTTACTCGCAATGAGACGCCGCCCCCGATCCAACCTCTGATTCGCGAAAAGAAGAAGAGCTTCCTGCCGGCGAAGATTCAATTCAGCCTGGGACACCCGGAGCTGATAAAGTTCAATATAGGGATTGTCGGAGATAGGTACCGCAGGAGCCTGATCTACCCCCCAGGAGATACAAGTCGCGAAGGCTCCAGCCGCCATCAAAAACTTCAGAGTTCGTCCCATTGTAATTCCTCCTGCGTTCAATTTCCTAAGGCACCCGAAGATGGGTCCCTAATTCATAATCAAAAACACCGACGGCCCAGCTTCTTTCATTCGGCCAAAAAAGACGCATTTTCGAAGGGCCATCCACAATGCCATTCACGAGCTTCGACTCCGGCGCGCCATTGTCATCCGTCATGAAAGCAATGGCCCCAGTATAAAAATCGTAAGCACCACCGAGAATTTTGCGAATCGGCCAGGAAACGCCGCCTGCGAAAAGTTGAGTGTTCCCCTGAAAAACCACGTAGCTTCTTAGAGGCGATCGGGGTTGCTTCGGAACGACAAGGCGCAAATCCCAATAATCTTTAAGGGTCGGATCTTTTTCTCCGGGGCCTCGGAAATGTCCCGCGATGCTATCGACGAATCTTGCTTCCGGCGCGATGACGGGAAGGCCGTTTCCCTTTACCACTTCAAAAGTCCCGACTCGTCCAAATGCCCTCGAATACCACTCGCCGGAAATGAACCCCTTTTTCCACTCGGTAACCTGCAAGAAGGTATCCGATTCCTCGCTATTCAAAGTGTAGCCCGGCACTAAATAGAGCGAGCGCTTATCGAACTGCTGGGGAGAAAAATCACCGGATAAGTCGGAACCAAAATTTAGAACCGCGGAAACGGAAACAAATACATTATTCGGGTTGTGCTGGAACTCAGTCGACGTGGTGGTGTTCACAATCAATCGAAGCGGTTGATACCGATCCAGATATTCATTGTGGAGAAACCCGAAAAAAGTGCCGTTAGCCGCGGCAACCAAGTCCTTACTCAAAGGAAGGACCGGCGGCGGAAGTTCCTTTCTCTGCTCGGCCGTGGCAGCAACGTGAAAGCGCCGCAGACTCGCCGTAAAATTCGCGATCGTGTGACGCACCTTATGGAACTTACACGTCTCTTCCACCAAGTCGGTTTTCTCTCCACCTTTAGGTAGAAGGCGCATTCGACAAGTGAGATCCTCACCTTCTCGCGTGCATTCGTCCGTTTCGAGCATTCCGGAGAGATAGAGTTTGCGTTGGAAAAAATCGTAGCTTCCCGACGAGAAGGCATGATCCACACACCACTGAGGGAGATTGGGTGGATTCACGCGTGGGCATAATCCATTTTCCACGCCCATCACTCCGGTGATCTTGTAGTGGTGAAGCCCTGTCGTCGGAAAAGGAAGCTCTAGAGTGAGTCCCTTCGCAGTCTCTAGCTGCAATACTGCCTTTTCCGTCCCGCACATCCCTTCATACTGACCCGTGAGGGAGGGGGCTAAAGCCAACTTCTCCCGAGGAGAGGTAGGGGGACCGTCTTCTTCCGGCTCGTCCGTCTGCCACTCAAGAAAAAGGGTGGCCGTGGTCGCAGCCGATCGCAAATAGACCTTCCCTTCCATTTGCGTACGCGGAGAAGAATAGACGAAAGCATTGATGACCATCTCATTTCTGGGATTATCCAGGACGAGAAGACCTTGTTCCCAATCGTACTCCAGCGCTTCGAAGGATTCCGTCTCGTATTCACTGCTCAAATACCCGCCCAAGCCGAGCTTGAATAAGAGCGTAAGACGAGGTGACTCGTCGATATCATCGGGTTTTACAAGATAGACATCTAGCGTGAGGGCAATCGCATCCCGGCTGTCATCGGGTTTTAGGTAACCGATCCATTTTCCCTTCTTGATTTCGCCTCCGGGAGCTCGCTCGGGAAGAGCTTGCGAGGAAAGAAAGGGGACAACGGTAAGCACTAGAAAAAAGAAGAGAACGAAATTTCGCATAACCGCCTACCCCCTACTCAAGTAACTTCTATCCACGTATGCATTCCACCCATCTCCATCGTTGCGTGGCCAGCGTGTCCCCCCGCTCCTGGAATGGGCCTTCGGTGCATGTCGTTCATGGTGTGATGCATGAAGTGGCAGTGAAAAAGCCATTTGCCGGGCCGCTTTGCCACGAACTCAAAGGTCCGTTCCTCGGCACTGCTGATATTTTCGGTATTCGCAATAATTTGCTGCTCCAGCGGGATAAACCCCGCCCCATACTCTGTGATTCGGAAAGTATGCCCATGAAGGTGGATCGGATGGGCCATCATGCTGAGGTTCGCAACGCGTATGCGAACTTTTTCTCCGACCTTTGCTTTCATCGGGACAATATCTGCACCGGGCGAATTCCCTGCTCTTCCATTCATCGTGAAATAATTAAACTCCGTCATTTCCATCGTGTCCGGGATGGGACTTCCCGGATGGATCATCCACACCTGTAGAAAATAGGCGTAATCGCGATCGACAATCTGGTGCGGTTTCGGATTTTTGGGGTGGATAATAAAGAATCCGCTCATTCCAAGGCCTACTTGTTTCGCTCCCATGAAGTGCGGGTGATAAATGTAGGTCCCGTGCTGCTCGAGCGTAAATTCATAGGTGAAGGTCTGCCCGGGCTGAATGGGCTCTTGAGAAAACATCGGCACGCCATCCATTTCGATGGGAACATGAAGACCATGCCAGTGAACGGTGGTGGGCTCAGATAAAGCGTTTTCGACGTGAATCCGAACACGATCCCCTTCCACCGCTTCAATCGTAGGCCCAATAATCGAGCCGTTATATCCAAACCCGTATATCGGCCGGCTCTTCGCCCCGTGCGAATCACTCATGTCCTGAAACTGAATGGTGACGGGCTCGGCCCTTAGGCGGAAGATTTTTACATTCCCATCCAAATCATAGGGAAGTGTCGCTATTCCTGGAGTCACGACGGGGACATACCCCCCGAGACTTGGAGTCGCTGAAGAGATCTCGGCCGCCTCGATCCCTTTCGATCCGGTCAATGTCACCAGGGAGGATAATGAAAAAAGACTCAACCCGGAAAGAAATGACCGTCGTGATACGCCCTCTTTCTTCATTCAATCTCCCCCAGGCTCATCGCCTCCCGGTGTCGGCGAATCGGGTGGCTCCTCCAGATCTTCACAAACGGCATTGGGCTTAAGGGAGGTAATCCAGGCTTCAATCACCTGAAGCTTTTCCTCCGAAATCTTAAGTCCAGGTGGAGGAGGCATTTTCCCCTCACGTAGTATGGATAGGAAAAAACTTTTCTTGGGGCATCCTGGCTTAACTAAAAAACGAACGGCGGGATCTCCATGATGATGAACGTGACCCTCTGGTTCGATGAGGGTATTGATATCCGCCAGGGCAACATTTCGGTTTGTGTCCTTCGCCACCGTATGGCACTTAAGACAGCTTTGATTTACAAAGGCCCGCTGAACACTCTCGGTGGTCGCCTCCAGTTTTTGATCGGAAGCTCCCGTCTGCGCAC
>JAHFAF010000439.1 GCA_023250715.1 Pseudobdellovibrionaceae bacterium
CTCAGAAATCCCGTCTAGCTTGTCATTAGGCACGTGAGAGAAGATCGTTCCCTTCGCCACGAAATTTCTTTGGTAGGAAATTCTCGTATCGACCTGGAGCTTTCTTCCAATTCCGAAAGAGGCGGAAGTCGAGCCGGCGAGTGCCACGCATTGGCCATTTCCACCGTCATACTCGCGAAGATCGTAACCGAAGTAGTAGCTTTTCGCGGTCATGTACCAGGCATCTTGTCGGAGCAGGATCTGTCCTTCGGGAAGAACGGCGTGGCCCGTCCATCCGAAGAGAAGTGCAAAAAGAATTAATCCCTCAGCTCGCAAATTCCTGTCATTGCGAGGCCGCCTGGGCGGCCGAAGCAACCTTCGGGCATCGCTTCCGTCTGAGACGTCGGAGTTTATTGTGCCTCGATCAAAGGTTGCTTCGTCGCTTCGCTCCTCGCAATGACAGGAATTTGCGAGCTGAGAGATTAGTTCTTTTGAGCGCGGCATTTGTCTCCCGCCTTTCCTGGAGGACACTTCTTTTCAGCTTTTTGAGCGGGTGGGGGGAGAGATGGCGGGGGCGTATCGTTGCTTGCGACGACTTCGATGGAGCGAAAACGGGGAGGGGAGGGAATGTAGCGGCCGCTCGCTTCGGCAGAGTGCATGGAAAGGGCGAGTAGCACCCCGAAAAAATTCACCATATTAGCAAAAGCTTAGTGGATGACCCGCTGCTCCACCAAGAGATTTATTCCCCGCTCAGTTCGGTGCGTAAACCTACCGAAAAGAGAAGAGAAGATTCAGACTATGCGCTTTAGACTACCATTCCCGTCTTTTCATTCCATTGCGGCGAAGATCACTGTCCTTTTACTTATCGTGGCGATGATAGGTCTCGCGGGTCAATCCATTCTGACCTACCTTCTGCTTTCTAAAAATATCGAAACGATGTTGGGGAAGAGGCTTGAACACATTGCTCGAACGGGAGCGATGCTCATTCCAGGAAACCAGCACGTGAAAGTCGTGGAGCAATATCTCGAACAGGATCCGAAGCTCGTGTCGCGTGCTGAATTTAAGAATATCCAGAACACTCTGAAAAGACTTAAAGAGGAGAACGATCTTTCCACCGATGTGTACACGCTCATCCACCCGGACTGGCAACCTGACTCGATGATTTTCATTACGATGAGCAATGAGAAAACGTATGTCGGAAATGGGCTTCCTCTTCATCCCCTAGCGGAAAAGAGCTTAAAGAACGGCATTCCGATGCACTCGGCCCTCTATTCCGACCAGGAGGGAATTTGGATCTCTGCTTGGGCGCCTATAAAGGAGTCCAGCGGGAAGACGGTGGCCGTGATTGAAGTGGATTATCGTGCGAGTGAAGAACTCGCCGCAGCGAAAATTAGTCTTTTGAAGGATCTTCTTTTCCCCATCGCATTAGCAATTCTTTTGTGTGTAATCCTTGGAGCAACTTCCGGCTCTGCATTTGCGAAACCCATTTCTTCCCTCGCCAGGGCGGCCGTGCAGGTCGCTTCCGGAGATTTCGAAGCGATAGTGAGCGTAAGGGGAACGGACGAAGTTGCTTTCTTGGGAAAAACCTTCAACGACATGACTCGTTATCTGAAGAAAAGCAGGCGGGCCCTCGAGGACTATGCAAAAAATCTCGAGGTGAAGGTGGAAGAGCGCACATTCGATCTGCAAAAAGCCACCGACACCATTTCGGCAATGATGAATAGCTTGTCGCAGGGGTTCGTCGCCTTCGATCGAGACGGCATTTGCCTTCCCATTTTTTCTCAAGCCTGTCTTGAGCTTCTCGAAGGTTCACCTGAAAAGCGTCCTATCTGGGAGGTTTTGGGTCTCCCACCCGATCCCTTGAAAGATCAAGTTGCCTTTCTCTTTGATGAGCCCATTCCATTTAAAGACACGGCAGGACTCTGCCCGAAAAGCTACTCGCATTCGAAGGGAAAAAACATCGAGCTCAGTTATTATCCCGTTTACGATGAGCAAAGAAAAGTTCGAAACGTACTGCTTGTTGCTACCGATCGTACAGCGGAGGTGAAAGCTTTGGCGAACGCTGCCGAGGAGAGAGCGCATGTAGAGACGATCCTCACCATCGTATCACTCAAACCCCAATTCATAAATTTCGTCCAAGAAGCTCGGCAACTTTTTTCTAAAATCCTTTTTTCTCTCGAAGGCGGCGATCCCGAAGTTGAACCACTCTTACGCTGGATGCACACATTGAAGGGAGGAGCCGCTCTTTTTCGCGTGCATGCCGTAGAGAAAGCAGCTCATGCGTGTGAAGAAGACTTTCAGAGAGGGGAGGACCCAAGGAAAATGGCCCTGTCAGTCAGGAAAGTCCAGTCTGAGTTCGAACACTTTCTTAAAGTTCATCATGGCCTTTTAGGTGAAGGAGAGATTGTCGACGATATTGCTAAACCGGTGCAGTCTTATTTTCTTCATTGGGATTCGGCGGCGAAAAGAATTGCATCCTCCCTTGGAAAACGGCTCGAGGGAATTCAATTTCAAGGCGGCGATCTTCGGGTGAGCTCGGCTCCTTACAATGAGCTCTTTCTCTCCCTGGTTCATGCCCTGCGAAATGCCATTGATCATGGGCTCGAGCGGCCCGAAGAGCGTGTGAAAGCCGGCAAGAAGGAAGAGGGGCTGGTAAGCGTCAGTTTTTCTCAGGAAGACGGCTTGCTTCGGATTGCAATTGAAGACGACGGCCGAGGGATAGACTTGAGCTGGGCCAGAAAAAAACTCAATCTTGAAAAGTCATCCGATGAAGAGGTTCTCAATCGCCTTTTGAGCTCTAAGATTACTTCCGCCCCTGAAGTGACTCTTCTTTCGGGTAGGGCCGAAGGGTTGTCCGCAGTTCGTGAAGCGGCACTCCATCTCGCGGGCACTGTCGAATTGACCACTCAAAGGGGACGAGGAACTACTGTGATCGTAAAGGTTCCCTTTCTCGAAGATTCCGAAAGAAATTCGAAGGCTGCGTGATAAATTTACCCCTGTGAGATGGGCCCCCTTCTTCTATTCTCTAACTTTCTTGGCGTGGTTTTGGATTGCCGAGTCTTCCCCTGAGCGAGTGCACGCTTGGGTCGCCCTTACAGTCTTTCAAAGCGTGGCGTGGTGTTACCTCTTCGAAGGAAGAGCCAGATGGAGCCTCAACGCAATAGCCCTAGCCCTGATCGTTACACTCGGGGTCGCGCGCGCGTTTGCTCCGATCTACGAAGATGATTACCGACGCTATCTCTGGGACGCGCAGGCGATCCGCCTCGGGGTTAGCCCCTATTCCGTCGCGCCTGGGGCTGGCGCTTCCATCCAATGCGACAATGAATCTCTGCCCGTTGCTTATGGAGAGTATAAAACCGTTTACCCTCCATTCGCCGAAGCGCTTTTTACCCTTCTTTCTGTGGCGTCCAACAACAATTGCTCCTCCTTCCTTTTCCTTCTTTCCATTGGGGGATTGAGTTTCTTTATTGCGGGCTTCGTGCGGCTACTTTTGCGCAATGGGGTTGCGGGTCCGATCCAGACGGCTTTTCTATTTCTCCTTCATCCTCTTTTGCTAAAAGAATGGGTGCAGTCCGCTCATTACGACGTTTGGGTGGCGGGAGCGATCGTTTGGGCGCTCTGCGCGAAGAATGATTTGATTCGCGCCGTTTGGGTTGGGGTCGCCACTCAATTCAAGTTGGTCGGAATTCTCCTTCTGGGTGAGCTTTCGAAGAAAGGTCTTCTTGTATTTTCCGTCACGCTTTCTTTTATTTGGGTGCTTCCGATTTTTCATTTC
>JAHFAF010000440.1 GCA_023250715.1 Pseudobdellovibrionaceae bacterium
GGCTAACGCCTCACAAAGTCAGGGCACGATATCGGGCAACGGCTTGTCCAACTTGAAGCTCTCGATCAGATCCACGAAGTATCCATTGTAATCATAAGTTCGAGGTAGGAGCGCCATTTGCTGCGAGTCCGGTTGCGGCTGATAGAGAATGACTGTCGAGAAGCGAAAGAAATCAAAGTTGAAGACGGGCTTTCCCAAGAAATCTGGCTCGGTGAAATTGATGAAATATTTGTCTTGGGCCTCTCCCGTAACGCGGTAAAGTTCGTAAGGCGATGAGGGGATGTCCCCTTGTGGAACGCTCTCGAACCCGGATTTTCCGTGCGGATCGAAAGTCGCATTGATAATCCTGTCCCCCAGGAGATCCCCGTGCGCCTCGATCGCTTTCGAGGCAGGGATTACCGACATATCGGCCATGATCGCGCGCGTGTCCGTCACGAAGAAATGGCTGTCGTCCGTTCCGTCCGGAAGGTCGTACTTTTTCTTCACCACATCCATCCACACAGCAGGGTTATTCACTCCCTGAGATCCAAGAGCCACCAATAGGGGATCAATCACGTGCCACTGGCCGTCGTCTCCCATCACAATGGTCGTCATGTGAAATCTCCAGCGCACGCTAGAATTTCTCAAGTCGCCGGCGATAAATAGTTTCTGAATTCTATCGTTCGCGAGTCCCATGCGGCGAGCGGCGAGAAAAACCGCCATCGCACGGCCATAGCAAAATCCAATTTCATGATTTCCTACACCCGTTGGTTGGACATCGTACTTATCCAGAGCATCGAAACTTGCCACCGGGTGGTTGTAGACGTGGTTCAGAAGACGGGTCTGCTCCTCGGCTGTGAGCGAAGTTTTATTTGCTGGGCTTTCCTGAACGATTTGATTGTACTCGCGGCGGGCCTTCGCTTGAGGAATCTCCTCCGCCCCAGCCACTGCGAACAACAGACTTCCTACGATCAAAACGATGCGCTTCATTCGAGCCTCCGTCTCCCACCAATTCGTCGATAACATGGGAGATTGTCGCAACCAATGAATTAGGACTTGAGCTGTGAATGGATGTTAACGCACCACAGGAGGGAAGTGTGAAGACGGAAGGTTCAGTGGTCTTGTTTTCCGGCAACGTCCCGAATGCGCGCGTTGGGCATGTCGAGAAGGGGTGGGGGAACCGAGAGGGCTCTGGGATCGTGAGGCACGATAAACATCGTCCCCCCGGTGAGTCTTACTTTTTCCCCGGTGTGCCAGAGCACTTCGGCCTGAGCCTCCGGCCCCAGGAGCAAAGCATCCCCGAATTGAAGCGGAAAGCCCGCGCCAATCTCCTGCCAAATCAAGGTTGTAGCCGCTCGATACCGAACTCCGCCTTGAGAGCGCATCACGGAAGCGACCGAGGGTTCATTCTGTGGAGGGGCACCCACCGGAGAGAATTGTAAGTAAAGACGAAAGACTCCCAAAATTGCCACGGCACCGCAAAAGCCCAGCCAGAAAATTTTTGTCCATCCAGATGCGTTGGATTGTTTCATTCCTTTCACGTTTCGGAAGAGTTAGGGCTGAGGCTAAGCCTAATCTTTTCGCATGGAGTTACCGATAAAGAGTTGAATCTCTATGCGTTGGTCTATCGGCACAAAACTCATTGGGCTCGTCACGGCCCTTCTTTTGATCTCGGAAGCCGTGATCATTTCTTTTTCTAGCGAGCTATTTCTCCAAGACAATTCCGCTTTAGTGCAACAGGTGAATGCTCAAGCGGCATCGAATCTTGCGAGTCAGCTTCGTATATTTCTTGAAACCTATGCGGATAGACTAAAAGTGATTGGAGAAACTTGGGTGCGGGACCAGGCCCACAAGCCGGGACGCAAAGATCACCACGAAAGTCTCGCCATTGAGCTTTTTCGAGCGGAGCCCGAGCTCGTCATGGCGCACCTCTTTCAGAATGATTTGAAAGGCCCCGCGAACTCCATATCGAAATTCATTGCCGACGATAGCTTGAAGGAGGGGCAGTGGAACGAGACTGAGCAGCTCAATCAAGTTTTAAGTCTAGTGAGCGAGAGTCCTTCGGACCGATCGCCTTCGGAAAAGCCACGACAGTTCATTCTGACTCGAATGGGTCAGTCGCCCGCTCTTATTTTCGTCTTACCATTGAACTATGGCTACTACCTGACCGCTTGGATGGAGATGACCAGAATTGCGCAAACTCTACGTAACCCCGACGTAGCAAATAGTTTTCTAGTCGATCGGGTGGGAAGAATACTTCTTCGTTCGGACGACAAATCACCGGAACTTACCGACAAGGTAACACTGGCAGGCCCTCTGCGTGAGCTCTGGGATAATCGCGTGAGTAATGGTCAAACGGCCTATTTCGATTCTGCTCGCAATCAGCGGATGATTTCCGCCTACCATCGTGTTGGTGTGGGAGACCTCTCCGTTTTGACGGAGATTCCCGAGGCAAAGGCCTTCGCTTCAGTGGATAGGCTTCGCTATCGTGCGGAATTATTGGCAATCGTCGTCCTCTGCCTATCGCTCATCGTGGGGTACCATTTTTCCGAAAGTATCAGCCTTCCCGTGAGAGAGCTTGTGGACGCGGCGGAGAGAATTTCCGTCGGAGATTACCAGATTCAGCTAAAACCTCGCACTAGAGACGAATTGGCGGATTTGGCGAAAGCCTTCAATGCGATGGCAAGCGGTCTCGAAGAGCGAAACCAAATGAAAGAGACCTTCACTCGCTACCACACAAAGGAGCTCGCCGAGAAAATGATGACGAATACGGCGAAATTGGGAGGGGAAAGGAAAGAAGTCTCCGTTCTCTTCATGGACATTCGAGATTTTACTCCGCTCACGGAGAGCATGGAGCCGGAAAAAGTCGTTGAAATGCTGAATGAGTACCTCACGCGCATGGTGGCCCTCATTCGTACCTATGGTGGAGTGGTGGATAAATATATTGGGGACGCAATCATGGCGCTCTGGGGAGTGCCTGAGGAATCTCCCGATGACGCCTCTCACGCAGTTCGCTGCTGCTTAGAAATTCGAGAGGAGCTTGCCCGATTCAATGCCCTTCGCGCGGCCCGCGGGGAAGTGCCGCTCCGAGTGGGAATGGGTCTAAATCGCGGAAAAGTGATAGCCGGAAATATCGGCTCGCCCAAGAAGATGGAGTATACGGTCATTGGGGACACGGTGAATGTCGCTTCCAGGCTCGAGTCCGCTACGAAAGATTACGGTACCGATCTTCTCATTTCCCGCGCGGTGTACGAAAAAGTTTACCGAAGATTCATCATCGAACCGTGCCCGAACGCTCGCGTGAAGGGGAAAACTCAAGAGGTAGAGATCTTCCGAGTCCGGGGGTATTACGGAGAAAATGGACGCCCCATCCTTGTTCCCGAGATTCCGCCCAACTCACCCGCCAAGATCAAATTCGCTTCTTAATTCCGCATTTGCGAGCGGCAGCAAAGCAAGATCACCTAGCAGCGAGCGTGTACAAGCTCATTCGCAATTGCCCAACGCCGTAACCGCTAAACCGCACTGCCGTCTTGCCGCGATACCGTAAGCCGCGACTAGCAAACGGCACCGACATATAAAAGAAAGAGGCACGTTCGCAGATACCATCTGATCGTATTCGAGAAGGAACTAGTGATTTTGTCAGCGGTTTCCTTTTTTGTCTCGCCACCGCCCAAACTTCATACACATAATTGATTGTAAGTTCATGTACTTAAGTTAACTCACAAATCAGAAGGTCTCAGCATACAACAACCTTTCGATGGCGGGGTTT
>JAHFAF010000094.1 GCA_023250715.1 Pseudobdellovibrionaceae bacterium
GAACTTGAAACAATTCCGCTTCAAGCTCGAGGACGTCATGAAGCTCAAAAGCAATATTCTCGATAAAGTTCTAGGCGACGTCGACAACGAAGAACTTTCCATGGCGCTTGTCACTCTGCCCGAAAAGCTTGCAGAACAAATTTTGTCTAAATTGGGTGGACGAAGACGGGATCTCGTCGCGGGCCAGGTGCTCGCGAATCGGGACGCGCCGCCGACTCAAACCCGGCCGGCCCGATTGTCTCTGACCAAAAGATTTAGGGAAGCAATGGCTGCATAAAGGAGAGAGCTGTGATTACGAAAATTCTAGGCATCTGCCTGTTGATTGGAAGCCTCGGAGTGGTTTACCAGTTCGAGTCGTCGAGCACAGCAGTAGGCGTTTGGAGAATCTTCCACTGGCCGGCTCTCGTATTAACGGGCATCGGACCGATGGGCCTCATCCTTCTGTGCACAGATAGAAAAATTCTCTGGAAGAGCATCAAGATGTTTTTCGGACCGTCCCCGATCGGACTCCAAAAAAAGCACGAGAGGGCCCTGAAAGCACTGCAAAACATAAGTCAGGAGCTTTATACCCAGGGCGTGAAGCCCTTAGAAGGGTTGGATGTGAGGAAATTCTCTCCCTTGTTCAAGCGCACCGTGGAACGCTTGAGCGTCAAGATGCCCACAAAAGATATTCGAGACCTTGTTAAACATGAAAAAGATCGCGCCGAAATGAGGCTTTCTCAAAATGTGAATTTTTTCGGCCTTGGAGTTCGCCTGGCACCTTCCGTGGGAATGTTAGGAACGATTCTGGGAATGGTGCGCCTACTATCCGCCCTTCAAGATCCATCCCAAATCGGCTCTCACATGGGCTTAGCACTTCTTACAACATTTTACGGGCTTTTCTTCTCCCTCGCCGTGTGGACACCCATTCAGCAACGCTTCGAACGCCTCTTGGAAGTGGAGCTCTTCTGGTACGACCAGGTCATTCACTACCTCGAGCTTCTCGAAGCGAGAAAGCCTGCACAATATTTCGCAGATTTGAGCGAGGAGGCCTTCGCCAAGGCTAAGAAGGCCGAGGGAGCAAGATGAGCAAAAGAAAGAAAAAAGGAAAAGAGGAAGGGGAGTTCCTCTGGCTTGTTTCGCTTAGCGATCTCATGATCCTTCTTTTTGTGTTTTTCGTCGTGCTCTTTAGCTTTTCGGCGAGAAAGATGACAGCAGCAGACTATGCTCGCGCCGCAGCGATCCTCAACCACCAAGAGGTCCCGAAAACCCCCATCGATGAGGTGAAGGGAAAGATCGACAAGATGATTAAGGACCTGAAGCTTCCCGATGTTATCTCGGTAGTGCAAGAAGACGATGCTCTAGTGATGGACATTCGAGATAAGATCCTTTTCGAAAGTGCTGAGTTTGCATTGCGCGAAGAGGGAAAAAGTGTCGTCGGAGCCATCGGGGAAATTCTCGGTAAAGTGCCTCCACCATACAAAATAGCTATCGAGGGGCACACGGATGATGTTCCGATTCACACGAAGCACATCGAGGACAATTGGGAGCTCTCCACGCGGCGGGCCCATACTATTCTAGAATCGCTGACACTTGAATCCGAGGTTTTGAAAAGAACCGCAATCATGGGCTACGCCGAAATGCGACCCATCGTTCCGAATCGTAATCCCGATGGGTCCCCTTTGCCGGGCAATAAGGCAAAGAACCGAAGAGTCACGATAAGGATCTACTAAAACATGTGGGATCTGATCACATTTACGGAAGGGACTTCCTCCTTCTTCTTTTCGACGGGGGCTCAGTGCGTGGCCGGGATCGCAGGCCTCTCCGCCGCAGTCGCGATGTTTCACTACCAAAATCTCATGCAGCGGATTCGGGAGAAGGCCCAAAAACTCTTCGATAAGTACGACCCTATGGGGGCTGGCCTCAAGAAAGATCTGTCGGAAAAATATCAGAAATGTCGATCGATGGAGGAAAGCGTGGACTTTTGGCGCGTACACTTCGCAAAAGAAGGGCGCGACAGCCACCAGCTTTTAGAATTCAACGATCTCTTCGACATCATCAGGCAGACCCGACGCTTTCGCAGGGCGGTCATTCGAACTTCTATGTACGGGTTTTTGGTGCTGTTACCGCTGGGGATTATGGGAACGCTCGAGCCCGCTATCTCTTTATTCAGAATCATCGGCCATGCTCTTCCCCACATCGCATATCTCGTACTTCTCATCGGTTATTTCTGGATGAATCTCTCGCTCACTCGCCGCGCGTTTGCCCCGCCCTGGGTGAAGGGCTAATTTCTTCATTCAGTAAAATACAGTCGTAGTCGTATGCGTCGACGTGACCGTGCTCGTAGACGGTTAACGGCCGTAAACGGTCACGGTCACGGTCACGGTCACGGTCACGAATACGTTCACGCGGACGTTTACGTAAGATTTGAGGGAGCATGCATTTCTATTTTCCGACAAATAAGGAGAATAAAGTCTTCTTCTGGCTATCCAATTGCATTTCTTTCTCTAGCATTTCGAATTTAAGGCTAGGGTGCTGGGTGTCTACAAGGCGAATACGCGCAACCTTTATACTTGCGATCTATCTGTGTGCTCTGGGAGTTCCCGTGCCTGTAAATGGGGGCGTCTGCCGAACAGTTCACGGAGCCCTTCACCTTTTTGCAAACGATACGACCGATTACTGGAGAACCCAAGTCGATGCCTTTCGGCCGCAGACCCGAATGGGAGTGGATCGACCTGCCTTGAACATTCTAGCTAGTTCCGCCTGGGTGCTGGCGAAGCACAGTTTGAAAATTGCCTTCGCTCCCACTTTTACTCTGTTGGATATTCCGCGAGCCCTATTTAGGGGAATTCCCTCTGAGATTGAAAGGAGGCTACTCGACCGATATGAATTCCACCTTTTTGATTCTCCTCAGATTAATTTGCGTTTTCCATTGGCGCCACTCGATCTAACACAGCGAAACGGGCTCCACCTTCTTGCCTACTTCGCATTGGCGGCGCTGGGTTACAACGCACCGGTTGCCTTGATAAACGGGAAGGATGAATCGTATTTGGACGACTTGAACGTCCTGCAGGAACCCAACCCTGCGCTGAACGACGATGAGATTTTGCTCCTAATTTTTCCTCCCGATTCCGTCGATCCAGTTTTTAAGCAAGCTCTTGTCTCTCAAGCCTTAGAGGATCGGTCCATCAATATATTGGCGATTCGAAATAGAAATGTTCGAGAGATTTTGATTGCGATGGGTGAGTTTCGAAAATACGGGCGATTGAAAGATGTCCGATGGGGCGCCCATGGGGACCAAGGAGGGCTGAACATGGAAGCGGGTTCCTTCTTTCAACAGCTGACCCGCCAGCCGCCGAGGGAAAGTACTCTCGATAGTAAAGCACTTGAGGAAAATAAGGATGTTCTTGAGGGGTGGCCGAAGGATCTCTTCGCGCCTGGTGCACGTCTCACTTTTTTCAGCTGCTCAGTGGCCAGCGGGAAGAAAGGGGAAGAGTTCCTCGAGCATTGCGGGGACGTAACGGTGAAAGAAAATGGGGGAACCGTCGCAGCTCCCGCCCGCGCTTTTCGGTTCATTACCGTTGGAAACGACAGAGATAGAGTCCGCCACCACGCAGAGAAACGGGCCTGGCCTCACCCCTTCAGCTGGGACGGACTTGAGCACGCCGCTTATTACCATTTCAAAAATTTACTGGAGACCGAGTTGGTTTTTGTCCTAACGAAACTCTCGGGCCACGAGCCCGGCGCAAAGCTTTTACGGTATAAACCCGGCCAAGCGCCTGAGCTTCTCACTTCGCCGTAGCGGCAATCTTAGGGCATACAGTAGTAAACGATCTTCTTTTTGTTCGTATTCGTATGCGTCGACGTGACCGTGCTCGTAGGCGGTCAAACGGCCGTAAACGGTCACGGTCACGGTCACGGTCACGGTCACGAATACGTTCACGCGGACGTTTACGTAAGACAAGCTCAAGGCATGCAATAGTAGACGATCTTCTTCTCGTTCGTGAGCTTCACCATGTGGCGCGTGCGAATCAATGTCTCGCGATCGAGTGGCACGTCGGACTCGCCCATACCGGTGATTCCGATGGGATTCGGGGAGGGAGGCTCCCAAATCGTAAGGGTAAGTTTATCGAGAAAGATTCCGGCAGATTTTCCCGTTCCATACTTTCCCCCATGATAAAGCACCTGAACTTTGAAGGGGCCTAGCAACCCCTCGAGGCCTTGTGCTTCTTTTACCGCGATCTCGGCCTTCAAAGGAAAGAGGAGGCTATTGAAAACGGTCTTGTTGTCGTGAGTGCTTAGATCGAATTTGCACTTCACCTCCTTGATTCCCACCACCAAGGGAAGCTGTTTCTCCTTCGCTAAGGAAACGGCCGGTAAAAGCATCAGAAGAATGCCCATGGAGATGTTCATACAGGTGATTATTCCACGATATCTGCCCAAATAAAATGAATCTATTCTCTATAGAAGGTTGGAAAGATCAGGGCTCAATTGAGTGGGGTAGCTAGGTAGGACTGGCCACTCCGCGCCGCTTTGGTTTCCGTCTTGTCTATCTTAGAAAACGTATTACTCGCTACCAAACACAGAAGCGTCGCTAACACAAAAACAGGAAGAATGTAGTTTCGCATTAGTAATTTCTCCGGATTGTTTGTCGCCCCCTAGGCGCAACTCGGTGAAACTCACTGGCTGAGTTTAAGTTTGAAAACCTCTGAACAAGGTAAATCGCTATCGGAATGACGGATAGGAAAATCACGCTTACTCCTCTGGTTTAAATTCCTATGGGTGCGGTAGGGTTCGTAGCTGCAAAGAACTTGCCGGTAAATTCGTGCGTACGGGTTGACCCACTCGTGTGGAGACAGTCGACAAGTGGTGGAAACTAACCAGCCGCTTTGCCTAGCTCACAATTCCTTCACAATCCCTGAGTAGGCTTAGAGAATACCCTTAGGCCAATAGTAGTACGTAAGTGAGGCTATCCATGGGATTTTTTTCTACTTTTAAGACACTCCCCAGACCCCTCATCGTCGTTTTTTCACTCTTCGCAGTCTTTCCCGTTCTTTCCTTTTTCCTCTTTTCAAACCCCTTTCTAGCGTCCGCCGATCAAGGTGTTTTTCGCGGCTCGCTCATTCTCCTGGCTTATTGGTTTCTTCCCCTCTTGATTTGCTCACTTTGCTTGAGGCGCGCGTTTGGGCTTGTCCCCATTTTTTTCATCGAATGCGGACTTCTGCTTTTTCAGTCCATCATGGACGTGCAAACACAGCCCGCGGATGTTCAACTCATTCGTTACGTTTTACTCTTGGGAATGACGGCCTTCACGATGACGTTTCTCAACAAAGACGTGCTCTATCCCTTACTCGCGGGCAATAAACGCGCATGGCGAACCGCCCCCCGTCTTTATGTACAGGTCCCGATGCTGCTTTGGTACCAGGATGACCCACACCATCGCCTTCCCATCGTTGTTCATAACTGCTCGCTTTCCGGAATCGGACTCTCCGGCCCCAAGGAAGCTTTTCAAACTCTTTTGCACGAGAAGGACAGTCTCGGGGCCTTCGTTATTTACATTGGATTTGGAAGCAAGAACTGGATGCTCAATGTACAGCTGATTCGAAAACGTGAGGAAGCAGCTATTCTCTACGCCGGCTTCCGTGTTCTCAATCAAGACGTGATGGCGAAGATTTTGGAAGAGGTACAACTCTTGCTCCCTCCGCAAAAAACACTCAGAGGAATTTTGGGCGGCTATTGGGTGCGCCGAGGATTCCGGCATGTCGTTTTGGTTTTGTGGGCAGTCTCAATGGCAAGCGTCTTTATGATGCCCGGTTGTGCCCACAGCGAGCAGCGCGAATACAAGGAATTATCTCTCAGAAAAAAGGGGCAGCCCCCACTCAATGGGACTGCCCCAAAAGTAATTGTCTCGACGACTACCGAGAGCTCACACGCATGGCGCGATCGAGCTCTTGGATGCGTTCCATGATTTGATCGTCCGATAAACCTTCCGTCCCGCCTTCGAGCGCATCCAAGAAGGCCTGTGAGGGCTTACGATTCATGATGAGGCTCGGTGTGTACGCGCCCGTATGCACCGGCTTGTGCCCCCCCACTTCATTCGTCTTATAAACGGTGAAATCGCGAATCTCTCCCAAGGACAGAAAGCCGTCTTTCACGCCGTCCACATAACCATCGGCATAACCGATAAGAGATTTCCATAGAGCGTGGCCGAACGCGCTTCCCGCACTTCCATCCGGCCCTCCTGCCTCGTCATCATCGGTGCCCGGACCGGTCGAAGAGGTTTGGGACTTGGAGCTTGATGTCATCACCATCAAGGTGCGACCCTGGCCCGGCCAGTTTTCCCACACTGACTTCTTCGCATTAAATGCCTCGACCAAGTTTCCGGAATAGCAAGCCATCGTGTAAATGACGATCTCCTTCGCCGGATAAGCCAATGCATTGTCGCGGATCTCATTATAGGAGACGCCGACGCCTAAACCCGATGTAGAGCCATGGCCGCTCGAGTATTGAATGTACATGTCATTTGAGGTCAGTAGGCCTCCGATGCGTTTCCATTCCGCACGGATTTGAGAGCTACCCGTGGAAGAGCCAATGAGTTTCGTGCCGATATAATTCCCCCCGATGTCTTTCGTGAAAATATCGTGCGTGTGCAAAACGTCGTACTTCACTTCATTTTGCATCATCGAAGGATCGCCCGAGCCCGCAGCACCCCAGCCGAAATAATATTTCTTTCCGGTATAGTCCGCTCCCGTTAGCGATCGACCTTCCCCGTTACTCACCTGGATGAGCATGCTTTTCAGAAAAGCGTCAACGATGGAGGCTGCTTTTTCAGGGGAATTGCTCTTCGCGTACCCGAAATACGTATGCTTATGCAACGGCGCCCAGAATGCTTTCACGTAATTCACAACTTTTGTGTTGAGCGTACGGGAGGTGGTCATCGTCTTCCAGCTCAGCGGGCCTACCGTCTCTAGATTCTCGGAGAGCACTTGGGAATCGTGGCCAAACATTGTCTTCACGTCGCCCTTGTCTTCGCCTTGAACGTAGAGATTCAAGTAATCCTCACCGCTATGAAATCCCATGACGAGGGTGCCCTCGCTCAGAGCATCTTGATGCATGGTCCAACCCGCCGGAATTGAAAAACGCACATCCTGCAAGGTTACTAATCCATCCGAGCCCAGAGCCCGCATAGGACTTACCGCCCAGAGCGGAACGCTGACGAGGATAGAGCACACCACGAAAATGCGATGGATCCGGTTCATAAGGAATCCCCCGATATTAAATTTTGTTTGTTAAGTTAAGAGAGCGAGAAAATCGAGCTACGAGAATTACTTTGTCATGAGTAGCGGTTGCGCTATTAAGAATCGTACATTCCTTAAGAACACCTGCTAACAAGGGCTGGTTTGAACGCCGCGTTGAGAGCTTTTTTACGCCATTGCCCCTCGAAAACCGAACGATCGACGCTGAGAAGATTACACAGCGGGCCAGATTTCAGGCGCCTCGCTAGGCTACTTGGCAATTCCCCCTGCATGCCCGAAATTCCACCGGGAAACCCCTCGGAAATTCCCGCTAAAGCCCGCGCATAGCCGACCGTCACGGCATTTTTCTCGCCTCTTTTTTCCGCAAGCCAAACCCAACCATCGATAAGAGACGTCATCACTTCCACGATATCGGCGAGGGTCAGACCCGGGTGCCGCGCCACCCTTACTCCCCACTCGTCGAAAAATGGCCCGATGGGAAGGAGAAGGTCGGCAAATTTTCGGATTCCTTTCGGCCCCCGCAGGGAAAAATGGCGGTGATTTTCCTCCGCCATGAAAAGCTTATTGAGCTTGCCCGCAATTCTGAGCCAGTCCGATTCACAAGCGGAAAGTTTTACGAGAGGATCGGCCTCGGCCAAGTGCCACATCTCAATTACGCGCGCCAGATCTCCTAAATTATGAGCGATGAGAGTCGACGCTTTGAGAAGCCCGATGCCATCTTCCTTACGCCCAAATTCCGCGACCATGTTCGTTTCGCGTTCTATCTCGTCTTCGATAGCGCCGAGTACGCGCGCAGAGATTTCCGGAGACTTGCGCCTTAACGCCGCATAGGCCGCGACGGCAACGCTAAACCATTCCCCATCGTGACCGCTCAAAGGGCGTGCGCGGTCCATCTGATTCATTACCCATCTCGTAGATACAGGCCTGGGATCCCAGCGAATCGCCGAAAGCACTAGCTCCGCCATTTCCTCCAAGGTTTCGACCGGAACGGCAGGGTGCCACAAGCGGTACCGAATCTGGTTGTCTACATCGGTGGGAACAAAACTTCCTACCGTCGTGTAGTGCGCAGAAAGACAAAGCCGGAAATATTCCGCATGAGTAGGGTCATCTAGAAAAACCTCATTTACCGTGGAAATGTAGGGAGTCGATGTGTCCCCAAAGGCAAAGGGAACGGTGTTGCGAATTTGCTCTAACAAAATCGCAGGCCGAACACCTCTGGGAATCGAAACCGCGTCGATCATCAGGTTCTTTCCAGATAACACTGGTGGTTGATCGTATTCGTCGACGTGACCGTGACCGTATTCGTTTTTTTTAACGGCCGTAAACGGTCACGAATACGTTCACGCGGACGTTTACGAATACGAGCTGGAAAAGATGGTGTAAGAGTCGGCAACGCCGAACAGTCGCCTACAAATAATAGAAAGAGCGCGATCATCAAGCCGGTTGGGGGACCAGAGCCCCTTCGATAAAGCTGCGATCTTTATATTGGGTAGCTCCCCAAACGAAGAGAAGAGCGACCGCAAACATCAGTGTTGCGTAGAAAAAGAACTCATGCGCCCCCGTAAAGGGGTTCATAAAGGAAATCGCCGCCGTAAACCAATTGCCGACCGCAACGGTCAGGAGCCACAAGCTCATGATGGTGCTTTTCATGGCCCTCGGTGCTTGGGTATAGGCGAATTCCAAACCCGTGATGGAGACCATCACCTCCGAGGCGGTCAAAATGATAAAGGGCGGAATATGCCAACCAATCGACATCTTCGCCCCGCCGTCGATAAAGAGCTGGTAGACACCCACGATGGCAAAGGAAAGGCCGGTCAACAGCATTCCCACTCCCATTTTACGAAGCGGGGTAACCTTCACACCGGACTTGGCCACTTTCGGATAGAGCCAAAGGCTAAAGACCGGGATGAGTAACATCACCAAAATGGGATTAAGGCCCTGGATTTGAGAGCTCTCAAGCTTCATTCCGAAAACGTTCAAGTCCATTTGATTTGCTTGCAAAAGCCAGGTTGAGCCCTGCTGTTCGAACAATGCCCAGAATGCCGAAACGGCGATAAGAACCTTAAACACTCCAACAACGGCTTGAGCGCCATCCACTTTTTCGGCGGCATATTTCGAGCGAGCGACATCTAGGAAACCTTCTTCGTGCCGACGATCCTTTTGGTGAGTGAGTGCATAGGCGAGCACACCCAAGAATTGCGCCCCCCCCTCTTTTCCAGTCGGTGGAACGTGGACGTAATGCTTGCGTCCCATCCAAAACACGAAGGTGGCGAGGAACATCAAAACGCCAGGAATTCCGAAAGCAACGCTGGGACCGAACTTCGGCAAGGTCAGCGGAATAATCAGAAACGAGAAAAAAGAGCCGAAGTTGATAGACCAATAGAAAATCTCGAAAACTTTTTCGATGAGGTCACTGTTCGTGCGATCGAATTGATCGCCCACATGGGCAGAGACACAGGGTTTAATGCCGCCGGAGCCCAGGGCAATTAGGGTGAGGCCTGCGTAGAGAGCCGTCTGCCCTTCCCAAATCGCCAAGACCGCGTGGCCGGCGCAATAAACGAGAGAGAGATAAATAATAGTTTTATATTTTCCCAGATATCTATCGGAGAGGTAGGCGCCGAGGAGGGGGAGAAAATAGTTGGCGCTGATGAAGGTATGATAAACCCCCTTCGCATTACTTTCTTTCATGAGCAGATACTGCACCATGAAGATGACTAGGATGCTGCGCATCCCATAGTAGCTGAATCGTTCGCAGGCCTCGTTGCCGACGATATACTTAATCTGCTTCGGAAACCGATTGCTAAAAGCCATAGTCCACTCTCCCCGGGTCCGAAGCTACGCCAAACCTTACAGAAAGAAAATAAAATCTCTTTATGGCACCCATTTCGCCTTGGCGAATTGTTCCAGCCGAGTATAATCCCCCGATATGAAAACACTTATACTCACTCTTCTGGCACTTTCCTTCACCTTGATTCTGGGCCAAATGGCCTGGGCGGATGACAAACCCACGGCTGAAACTAAAAAAGCGGAGCCTTCAAAAGCCGAGACTAAGCCCGCGAAGACCAAGAAGGCCGAAGCCAAAGCGCCGAAGTATAAGGATGTGACGAAGCTCAAGAAGGACGAAATGAAGAAGGGGTCGGGGACCGAAGCCAAGTCCGGAGCTACCGTTACGGTGCATTATACGGGATGGCTTGTGAATGGAACGAAGTTCGACTCCTCGGTTGATCGGGGCCAGCCTTTCACCTTCCACTTAGGCAAGAGCGAAGTGATCAAGGGGTGGGACGAAGGGGTTTCCGGTATGAAGGTGGGCGGCAAGCGACGGCTGCACATCCCGCCTGATATGGGCTATGGTCCCAATGGCGCTCCCCCTGTGATTCCTCCCAATGCGACTCTGATTTTTGAAGTCGAGCTACTGGACGTTAAAGCTTAAGGCAATTTTCCCCAGAGCAGGACTCTTTTGAAGGGATAAAAGTAAGGCGTCTCGTTTTCTAATCGGGAATGGATGCGTTTCCGGTAAACGTCCAGAAACTTCGTATACATTTCCGGGGCAAGCCGGCGCTCGTAGTCCGTCAATAGAGTTCCCTTTACCCATTCCACAACCCCGTCTCTATTTTCCATGACCTGCCCGTAAACTCTGAGCTCCACGCGCTGGAATTGAAACCCGAGGGAATGGAGGAGGGTCGCGTATTCTTCGGGGAGTAAGACGGGAGAAAGCCGGTGGTATCCATTCAAAGCCTCCCGAAAGGGCGACTCCTGGGCTATTTCCGAGGCCAAGGTATGGGAGAGATGATCGTGATTCGCCGGCATCTGTACCGCTATTTGGCCACCCGATTTAAGACGCCTTCTTAGTTTTCCGAACAGGGCAAAATGAGAAGCCACCCACTGTAGTGCCGCGTTAGAGAAGATAAGATCGACTTGCGGCGCTTCGGTTAAGGTTTCAATCGCCATATGTTGAAAAACGACCCCGGGCGCAACGAAGGCCGCCGATTCTCCCAGCATCTTCGCCGAATTGTCGATTCCCTGTGTTTCCGATGCCTTGAGGGTATGGTGGAGAACTAGCGTCAGCTCTCCCGTGCCGCAACCCAGATCTAGGATCCGTAAATTCGCCTTCGGCTCGACAAAACCCAAAAGATCGTAAAAGGGGCGTGTCCGTTCTGCTTTGAACTTTTGGTATTGCGCTGGGTTCCAGGAGTCCATACCGATATAATAATACCCATGAAACAGACTATTGTCGGACTTCTCTCGTTTCCCGTGTGGGCGTGGGCTCTTCAGACATCTTATTTCGTCGGAGAGATCCGAATCTTATCTCCCAAGGGTGAGACTCAAGGGCTTTCCCTGGCTCTCACGAAAAGGACCATGGATCCAGCAAAGCGTGTCATCGTTGAGGAAATCTTGCATGTGCCTCCCCAAGGCGAGGCAATTTCGCTGACTCACATTAGCCAGGTGACTGAAGACCATTTTACTATTCGAGACGTCGGGAATCGGTTACGGGGAGAAGGCACCTTGCATGGTACTCCTTGGAGCTGGGAAAAATGGGAAACGCGGGGAACCTTCGACGGCAAAAGGCGCTTCTCGAGTAAAAGCCACCTAGCTTCGGGGGTACTCTTGGTGAAGCGCGAAATTTTCGAGGACACCGGAAAAGCAGCGATGGTCTTCTCCGAGGAGTACCGCTCCATCCCGCAGGATCTCTACGATCTCCTACACGCAAAGCTGATGCGCGCACCCGCCAAAACCCCCCTTAGCTAAATTCCTTGAACGGGTTTTAAGGATCGATGTAGGTGTCCTTTCGCCGGCGGACCTCTGCGAAGACTTTTACCGGTCCAGAAGTAATAAGCCCGAGAGCTTCCTGAAGGTCCCGATCCTTCGCCCGTAAGAACGGGCTAACCGCCCTTTCCTCTCCCAACAAAAAGGGAACCGTAGGCTGTCCCTTTTTTCGCTTTTCTCGGGCCTTTTCAATATACGAAAGAAGATTTGAATTCGACGGTTCGAGACTCAGTGCAAAGGAAGCGTTCGCCAACGTGTATTCGTGAGCACTGTACACAACCGTATCCGCGGGGAGATCACAGAGGCGGCTCAAAGTCTCCCACATCTGCGCGGCAGTTCCCTCGAAGAGCCTTCCGCAGCCGAGAGAAAAAAGCGTATCCCCCGGAAAGAGCGTTTTCTCTTTGGAAAACCAGAACGCCACATGCCCCAGCGTATGGCCGGGAACTCCAATCACTTCCACGCGGCAATCACCAAACTCAATCGTCTCCCCCGGTTCCAATCCCCTATCGCACCCCGGAGTCCGATCGAAATCGTACTCGGAAGCCCAAATCGCGCAGCCGGTCTTTTGCTTTAACTCTAAATTCCCACCAACGTGATCCCAATGGTGGTGAGTATTCCAAACCCAATCGAGCTTCCAATCCCGCTCCTCGAGCGCTTTCAATACTGGAGCCGCTTCGGTTGGATCCACGACCGCGGTCTTACCATTGCTTCGAACAAGATAAATGTAGTTATCCTTCAAAGACTCAAGTTGAATAATTTCCAACATGTTTCTAGATCTACCATTAGCTAACGAAGATTTCGCAGAATATGCATTTTATAAAATTTGTCCAGCGCCCACCGAACCCGTTGCACCCTTAGGGAATGACGAGCCTGTACACTCGATAGAAATCG
>JAHFAF010000095.1 GCA_023250715.1 Pseudobdellovibrionaceae bacterium
AAGTAGTCGATCTTTTTAGAAAGAGCGATTGCCCGTTCGAACTCATGCATTGCAATAGCACCTACCCGATGAAGGACGAGGATGCGAACTTGCGTTGCATCCCCATGCTTAAAGAACGGTACAAGTGCAATGTCGGCTACTCCGGCCACGAGTCTACTTTGATAAAGATCTGTGTGGCGGCCGTGGCTCTTGGGGCAACTTCGCTCGAACGGCATATCACTCTCGATCGCGCGATGTATGGATCCGATCAGGCGGCTTCGATCGAGACGCATGCTCTGACGAATTTCGTCGAAGCCGTGCGTGCGATTCCACGGGCAATGGGAGAGGGAACAAAGCGGATCTCGGACGCAGAGACCGCCGTTCGCAAAAAGTTACGCGTTGAAGTATCGGCTTGAAAAATGAAACACGTAGTGGCGATTATCCCCGCTCGAGGGGGCTCTAAGGGAATTCCTAATAAAAACCTCGTCGATTTTTGCGGAAAGCCGCTGCTCGCTTGGACTATTCGCCACGCCCTGCAAGCGCAGGGCGTGGCTTCCGTTTGGGTCACCTCCGATAGCCAAGCTATTTTGGACGTGGCCGTCTCCCACGGTGCGCGTCCCATCCTCAGGCCGGATGCGATCTCCGGAGATAAGGCTAGCTCCGAGTCCGCGTGGATCCACGCCCTTGATTGGATAGAGCGGAAAGAAAAGACAATTGATCTGGTTCTGGCCCTTCAAGCCACCTCGCCCTTACGTGAATCAAAGGACATCGAACAGGGCTTAAAGGACTTCGAAAAGAATGGGTACGACTCTCTTTTCTCGGGAGCGATTCTCGAGGACTTTCTGATTTGGGATCGTAAGAAGGATGGCACGCTACAGAGCCTGAATTATAACTATCTAGAGAGAAAACCCCGCCAGGATCACGGCACTCAATATGTCGAAAATGGGTCCTTTTATCTATTTCGGCCCGAGATCCTAAGAGCATCCGGCAATCGCATGGGTGGAAAGATCGGGATCTCTCTCATGGAATTTTGGAAAAGCTTTGAAGTGGATTCGATCGAAGGGCTCGAGTTTTGTGCAGCCCTGATGAAACATTACCGGCTCGACAGGGCAAATGCGACCCCAGCCGGAGAAAGAGGAGAACATGGAATCGTCTCGAGTAGTCTACCTTAACGGTGAATTCGTCCCGGAAACTCAAGCGAAGATCTCAATTTATGACTCGGCCTTGATGTTCGGCGACATGGTCTTCGAAATGACCCGCTCTTTTAATAAGAAGCAGTTCAAATTGCGTGAGCACATTGAGCGCCTCTACGCATCTATGAAATACGTGCACATCACCCCTCCGATGTCGATGGAGGACATGGAAGCCGCCTGTTACGCAACCATCGAGAAAAACGATCCCCTTTTCAAGGCGACGGATGAACACCGCCTGATGATCAATGTCAGCCGCGGGCCACTTTCGATCTATCGCGAAATTTTTGATAATAAAATGAGACCGACCGTCGTTATCGCCGACTTCCCTCTTAAGTGGACTGTCGCCAGCATGGGCCCCTTGTTCGATACGGGAATCAATGCGGTGGTCCCCTCTCAGCGCGCAATCCCGGCCTACCTGCTCGATCCGAAAGTGAAGAGCCGCAGCCGGCTGCACTACATGATGGCTAACATCGAAGTTTCCCAAGTCCCCGGTGATAACAACTGGGCCTTGCTCCTGGATCCGGATGGGTTCGTGGCCGAAGGCACGGGAGATAATTTCTTTATCGTGAAAAACAATACGATCCTGACACCAGAGCCGAGAAATATCCTAAAAGGCATCAGCCGCGCCTACATCTTCGAACTCGCAAAAAAACTCGATATCCCGTGTATCGAGACGAATATCGACATGTATGAGACGGCGAATGCCGATGAAGCCTTCATGACGGGGACTCCCTTCTGTCTTCTGCCGGTCACGGGCCTCAATAGCGCCCCCATTGGCGACGGAAAGCGGGGAAAAATCACGCAACAGCTTCTAACTGCGTGGAGCGAAAGCGTTGGGCTCGACGTGGAAAAACAAATTAAGGAGTACTCGGCGGAAGTGAAGAGCTTGGGCGGCGGAGGCGCAACGCCGTACCGCTTTCAATCGAGCTCTAACAATAAATGATCGGATTCATGCAAGGGCGCCTGAGCCCGCCCATCGACGGAAAGATCCAGGCCTTTCCCTCGGAAAAATGGCGCGAGGAATTCCCCTTGGGGGAAAGCTGCGGCTTTCAGCTGATGGAGTGGACGCTCGATCACCAAAACTTGTGGGAAAACCCGCTCATGACGCCGGAGGGGCGTCAGGAGATTCGCGTTCTTTCCGCAAGGTACGGGATTCGTATCGAATCCGCGACAGCAGACAATTTCATGCAAGCACCTTTTTTTAAAAGGAAAGGGCCCGAATGCGAAGAGCGGCTCTCCGACTTAAAGGAACTTATCGAAGCGGCCGGCCATTTGGGATTGAAGTACATTGTCATTCCCGTTTTGGATGAGGGAAGAATGGAATCTCCTCGCGAGCGCGAGAAACTACGGGAGGGACTGAACCGACTTCGCCCGGATCTACTCTCGGCTCAAGTGAAATTCGTTTTCGAGTCCGACTTACCACCCCAGGAACTCGCCGAATGGATTGCTACCTACGAGGCCGATGCCTTTGGTGTGAACTATGACATCGGAAATAGTGCGGGCTCTGGGTTTGACTCAAGTAAGGAGTTTGAGGCTTTTGGCCATAGAATTCTCAATGTGCACATCAAGGATAGGGAGCTACACGGGACAACAGTGCCTCTTGGCGAAGGGAACGCCAATTTTGACAAGGTCTTTCAAGGGCTAAAAAAAATTGGATACCAGGGGAACTTCATCCTTCAGACTGCCCGCGCGATAGATGGGGATCATTTATCAGCGCTCCGCCGCTACCGAGATTTTGCTACTTCCTATATAGAAGGATGAAATGGACTTAAATTTAAAAGGAAAACGGGCCCTCATTTCCGGCGCCTCTCGCGGCATCGGAAAAGCTATTGCCACGGCCTTAGCACGTGAGGGGTGTCGAATTTTCTTGAATGGACGCGACAAAGAAACCTTGGAAGCCGCGGCCAGAGAGGTGGGGACTTCGCAGTTCTTAAGCGCGGATGTGACAAAAGGGGAAGACTGTCGCCTGCTTGTAAAAGCAGTTCTGAAGGAATGGGACGGACTGGATATTTTAGTTTGCAATGTCGGTAGCGGGCGCTCCGTCCCTCCGGGCGAAGAGAGTGCCGAGGAGTGGAATCGATCGCTTCAGGTGAATCTTTTTGCCACAACCAATTTAGTCGAGGCCGCGACCCCCGCACTCTCTCAAAACGAAGGGGCGATTCTTTGCCTCTCTTCCATTTGCGGTGAGGAAAGCCTGGGCGCGCCAGTAACCTATTCGTCCGCAAAAGCGGCTCTAAATGCTTTTGTGCGGGGGATTTCGAGGCCTCTTGCTAAAAAAAAGGTACGCATTAATGCGCTGGCCCCCGGAAATATTCTTTTTTCCGGCTCCGTTTGGGAGAGAAAACTAAAAGAGAATCGAGCGGAAGTGGAAGCGCTTTTGACCCGTGAGGTCCCGCTGGGGCGTCTGGGCACTGCCGAAGAGGTCGCCGATTTCGCAGCCTTCTTGGTCTCTCCTCGCTCGAGTTTTGCCACCGGCACTCTTTTTACATTGGATGGCGGACAATTGCGGGGGAATGGATGACGCTCAATAAATTTGATCTCTCCGGAAAGACAGCGCTCATCACAGGAGGCGCAGGGCTATTGGGAGAACAACATGCACTTGCCTTAGCCGAATGTGGGGCAAAGGTTATTCTTACGGACATCAATCTGGACGCAGCCCAAACAAAGGCCCGGGAAATCTCCAAAACGCACGATTCGATCTCAGCCCTTTCCATGGATGTCTACTCACTGCCATCCATTCAGCAGGTGATGAAACAATTGGGATCCGTCCACATTCTCGTGAATAACGCCGCCATCGATTACAAAGTAAAGGCAGGTGGGGGAAGCGGGGGATCGCGTTTCGAGACTTTTTCCCTGGAACGTTGGGAGAAAGAGATTGCAATTGGTCTCACGGGCGCTTTTCTGTGCAGCCAAGTGTTCGGGACCTGGATGGCCACGCACGGAGGGGGCGTCATTTTGAATATCGCTTCCGATCTATCGGTCATCGCACCCGATCAACGAATATATTCCGTACCGGGGCTCTCCGAGAACGAACAGCCAGCCAAACCCGTGACCTATTCGGCGATTAAAACGGGGCTTGTTGGCCTCACTCGGTATCTTGCCGCGTACTGGGCAGAGAAAAAGGTTCGTGTGAACGCGCTTTCCCCGGGCGGAGTTTATGTCGATCAGTCGCCAGAATTCGTGCAAAAGCTCTCGAACCTCATCCCCTTGGGAAGAATGGCGCAAATCGACGAGTACCGCTCCTCGGTGCAGTTTCTTTGTTCCGAAGCCTCCAGCTATCTCACCGGGCAGAACATTGTGATCGACGGTGGAAGATCCATTTTATAAGATTTTTCTTAAGGGGCGGATTCCTCAAGGGGAACCTCAAAATACTCCCCAATGTTTTCCATCATCCCCGCCATCTCTTCCCGTGAGTCGAACTGAAGAAGAACATTTCCGATCGCCTCACCCCCCGCTCGGAAGGGGGAAACCTCGCTTCCCGTTTTTAAATAAGGAGTATAGGACTCAATGTGCGGAAGAATCCCCTTGTCGAACTTCACTTCGTTAAGCACTCCATTTTTCAGCGAATGGATCATGTAACTTGCTATGTATCGACTTCCTAACTCCTCGGGGATTCTTAACTTAAAGGTGGGATCTAACGCTACCTCCACGCTAGCGGCGATAAGATCTACGTTCGTTCGAAGACGAATCGCCGTAGGAATAAAGTTCCCACCGCTTCTCGGGCCAAGCTCAATAATGAAAGGGGCACCACCCGGGGTCAGGATGGCATCGATATTGAAAACCCCACGAAGAAATCCACATTTTTTTAACGTGCTCTCGATTTTTTCAGAGAGTTTTTTTAACAGAGCCTCTGGATGAGTGGCGGGAAATGACTCACCAAATGGCGCCAAATAATTTTGATCCCCGTGAAAAAAACCGTCCCCATATTGAACGAAAGCGAGCTCCCCACCATCCATAAATCCATCGCCACATACCTGCCTCCCTATTTTTCTGACGAAGGCCTCTATGATCACCTCCCCAGAGCGAGATTTTGATAATGCATAATCGATTGCGGCCGTCAGACCTGTCCGGTCGTGCAAGATGGATACACCCTTGCTTCCGGCCGCGTCGACGGGCTTCACCACCAGCGGGAATCCCACCCGTTCTAAGTCATGGGCACGCGGAGTCTTGCTTTCGCTTGAGACACAAAAGTACTCCTGACATTGCAAGTTCGACCGGTTTAAAAACTCTCTAAAAAGCCTTTTATGGGCAAGCAATTCGACCACGGCATAGGGCACAGTGGGAAGATTGAGCATCTCAGCCACGTAGGCCGCGGTCGACGCACCGACATCGCTTCCAAAAGAAAGAATCCCGTCAATTTTTTCGGAACGCGCGACCTCAGCGACCCGCAATTTATCGACGGTACTGACATTGAAATATTTGTGGGCCAGACAATGGCCCGGATTCGAAGGGCGATTATCGCACGTGATAACGGTGTAACCCCTTTCCAAAGCGTATTCGATAGGGGGTATCTGGAAGGCGGCCGCCCCCAAGAAGAGAATTTTTTTAGGCACCGAGACTCCGTAGAGAGAGGTGCAAAACCCCAAATCCGCGATTCATAGAATCTGAAATTTAATACAACTGGAAATCAATGCCAATCCACGCGGTGACACGCTGCGATGGCGCCTCGTGACATTTACAATTCTTGAATGCACTGCTAATTTTTTTCAAAGTGAAAAATTTATTAATAGCACGGCGACCGCTGGCGGAAATTTAAGTCGAATGAATTTTCTTGCTGCGTTTTCAAGCCGGATTACCCGAGAGAACTTAGAGAGGAGAGTCGCCCTCTGCCGAGTGGTTTTTGCTCTTCTTCTTTTCCATCGTTACTTTGCCATCTCCGGTTTTGCTCTTTTACAGAACAATCCTTTTTCGTCCTTCCTAGTTTGCTTAACTCTAGAAGTACTGTCTCTCTTCGTACTGTTCGGCTTTCTCACTCCGATCGCTTTGGTCGCGCTCGGCTACTTTCTCGTCTTTCCGAGATTTGCCGCAAATTTGGCCGATCAAGTTGTGATCATCAATATTTGGGGCCTTGTTTTGCTCGGTGCCGGGCGAACGTTCAGCCTGGACTCCTATCTTACAAAACACTCCCGTTGGAAAAAATTTATCGAGCCCGTCTACGGACTTTCAAGAGTGTGCTCTCTCGCCCAAGTCCGATTTCTTCTCATCCTTGCCTTTTGGGGAGTTTGTTTTTCGGCGATAAGCTACCATTTTTACGATCCCCTCTGGCTAAAGGGACAAGTACTGCAACTCATGCTGGATACACCCTATCTCTCGCAATACTATTGGGTTGTTCACAAAGCTCGACTCCAATTTCCAGGCCTTTACCACGCAACGTGTACGTTGGGCCTGATCGTTCAGGGGGCGTGGGAGCTTCTTCTTTTTCCCTTGTTTTTCTTCAGAGCGGGACGCGCGTTTGTCATCATTCAGGGCATCCTATTTTTCATTTTTTCTATTTTGCTCTTTCAGCTTCAATACCTCCCCCTTCAAGAGCTGGTGTGGTGGGGCTTGGCGCTCGCCTACTCTGGCGGATCGGAAGAAAGACGGGCGAATTGGAATTTCGTCTTTTCGACTGGTACCGTGGCAATAGGGCTGTTCGTGATCTTCAGTCTAGTTTCCGCTTTTGTACCCAGCCTTCAGGACTCTCCACCTAAAATAGCTTTTAAAGTGGCCCGAGCCTTTGGCCAATACCCGGTAAGCGTTTTTAATCGCGAAGACTTGCAAATGGGCGCGAATTATTTTGTGCTTGCTGAGCTAGATAACTCTGACATTCCCAGAAGAGTGGTTCCAGCAAATGACATTGAAGGCGGCCGGCTCGACTATCTCCGGAACGACCTTTTCTATTTTTCCTATTCATTGCCCTGGGCGAGGCAAACCGTAAAAAATAGATTCTTATCCGACGGAACTCCCTCACCCTTCACAGAGGATCTTATCCAAAGGATGGTGCGATTGGATTCCTGCATTCGAGGATATGTAAATCGCACGCGCTACGCCGCTTATTTTTTCAACCGAGAAATTCACGATGGCGCGTCTTTTCCCTCTTGGACAGAAAGCTCCTTTGCCGGCAGCAGGGACTTTTCAACCGAGGTTCCGGATGGATCCTGGTTCTGTCGGCACGCTTTCGCCTTGCCGCCCGGCCACTTAAATTCATTGGGCCGCGAAGAAGCAACGCTTGAAGTGATTCAAAAGTTGGGCAACAAACCCATTTTCGATAGAAAGAAAACTCTGTAGGAGTTTGGGGGAATTTGATTCGCATTCTTGATACGAAACCTTCTTTACTGTTTTGTCCTCTCGTAGCCATCGTAGGCCTGCTTCATTTGTTTTTCCTCGCCAAATCACCGCCGGTTCTTGTCGATGAGCCCTGGCTAGCGGAGAGGTCCTTGGCATTGCTACATACCGGTAAAGCAGACCTCGCCTCGTTCCCTCTGACCTTCGGAAAAATGTCTTCGATCACTCCCCTCAGAGACTGGATTCAAAGCAAGCTCATCCATTTCTTTGGCTTTAACCTCTTTGGCATCCGATTGATCTCACTGCTCGCCTTCTTGGGATCTCTCCCGCTTTGGTACCATTACTTCTCCTGTCTCTTTGGAGCTCGCTGCGCTTTGACCTTCATTTGTTTCTATTCTTTTCAGCTGAACGTTTGGATTTCATCCCACTTCGCACGACCTGAGGCCGGCCTGCTGTTTTTTATGGCGCTTTCTCTTTGTTTAGGAAAAGTAAAACTCCTGGGCAGAAATCTGGCCTTTTTCCTGATGGGCCTTTCAGGCGGCCTAGCTTTCTATTTTTATCCCGTGGGAATTCTCATCCCCATTACCGTCGGATCGGTCTATTTAATCGAGGCACTCCAAAAGCGCTCTTTTCAGATCATGCCTTTCGGTATTTTTTTGGCCTCTGTCATCGGCACCCTATTCAGCTATTTTCTCTTCGTTGATTACAACGCATTCCGATTGAGTATCGTGGGCCCGACCACGCGGCTGGTTTCACAGAACTTCTTTTCAACCCAATCCTTCGGGTTTCTAGCCTATTTCCTAGACGAACATGTCGATACGGTGAAGCGACTCCGAATTCTCGTGCTTTCGGCCGTTCTCATTACCATTTTCCTAGGGGGTAGAGTTCGAAGAAGTTCGAACGATGGCTTCGAGAGTTTCTGTGCCGCTCTAACTGGATTGGCTGCCACCTTTCTCTTTTTGTTGTTTTTTGCACCCACTTCGCATTTTTACTTCGTCTACCTTTACGCGTGGCTAACCATCTTACTTGTCACTTCCGTATATAGTTTGACCGCGAAGCGTCCATTCCGCGTTCTGGTTTATTCCGCCCTTATTTTTACTTGTCTCGCCAATTGGATAGCATTTCTTGGGTTTTTTCGCGGGCATGATTTCCAGAGCTATCAAAGAAGAATAACGGACGTCATTCCCGCAGGAAGTACCGTGCTAGCAAGAATTCCGAACAGGCTCGTCTTTTCCGAAGATTATCGTTTCCTGGCCTTCGAGGATTTGGATACCGCGAAACGTTTAGGACTGATCACCGACTTGTCGGCCTACGTAGAAAAATTTGGAATCAATTACGTCCTTTATGATTCTGCATTGGAAAAGGGGGAAGCGGAGGCGCCGACCCCATTCCATTTTGACGATTTCCTCCGCCAGCACGCTAAGGCTGTAGGGGAGATATTTGATAACTTCTACGGCAGCCGTGACTACGACCGTGTTCCCTGGCGAGGGATGTACCCCTATTGGCGAGAATCCTTCCTGGGAAAGAGAAATCGTTACTTCACACGAATCTACAAAATCGAGCGCAGCTAGCTAGATTCTGTCGCGTTTCGCGCAGAATCTATCCTGAGGCCTTAAGCCGAAGGATCTCAACGCAGAAGCATATGCCTACAAAACGAGATCCTTCACTTCGTTCAGGGACTGGAAAGAATTCCTAACAATATTTGGCAAACTTCTTCCACGTCTCCCGACGATAAGCCAGGGTGCAAGGGAAGCGATAAAAGCTCCCGATAAATGGCCTCCGCCACAGGAAGTTTTTCACTCGCCCGACCAAACTTCGAAAGCAGGTGGCTCGGCTTGTAATGGATGCCCACTTCAATTTCCCTTTGCAAAAGCGCCGCGCGAGCGGCATCGCGACGGTCATTTCTAATCCGAACTGGCACCATGAACGGGACAATGCCTTCGCCCTGTGTGGGAATGAGCTCAAGATAAGGGGAATGGGAAAGACGTTTTCTGTAAATGGATGCCAGCTCCATCCGCTTTTGTCTGAACTCCGACTCGAAACGTCTCAACTGCACACGCCCAATCGCCGCCATGATGTCGCTCATGTGGTAGCGCCAACCTTGTTCCGTCACGTCGAATTCCCAGCTCCGTTCGTTGCGGTACCTTTTTTCCGAGTCTTTACAGACCCCCAAGAGTCTTGCGTCGGCTACGGCGGCGATAACTTGTGGATCTGACGTAACGACAGCACCGCCCTCTCCGGAGGTAATATTCTTGATTCCGTCAAAACTGAAGCAGGTGATATCGCCAAAACTTCCGATTCGCCTTCCTTTGTACTCGCACCCGAACGAGTGGGCGGCATCCTCCACCACCCGAAGCCCGTGTTTTTTCGCAAACTGGTAGAGCTTCTCCACGTTCCCTGGCTCACTTGCGTAATGAACGGGAACGATAGCCTTCGTTTTCGCCGTCAGGCGACGCTCCGCATCTTCTAAATCTAGAAGCCAGGTTTTTTCGTCGACATCACAGGCTACAGGGTTGGCGCCAGTCGCGCTGATAGCTTGAAAGGTAGCCACGAAAGTTAAAGAAGGGACTAATACTTCGTCGCCTGCATGCAAACCAATAGCCTGAAGGGCCAGATGAAGGGCGCTAGTTCCGGTATTTACGCACAGCACCCTTCGATCCGAGCCTAGGTAATCTTCCAATTCCTTTTCGAAGGCTTGAACTTCTGGACCCATTCCTAAGAAGGCGCGATCCAAGACCGCTTCCACTGCTCTTTTTTCTTCGTTCCCAATGATTGAGCGCGCAAGTTTAATCATCTGTATTTAACGGGCGTTAGATTTTGGATTTTCAATTTGCCATATATCGCGCAGAGCGAAAAGGCGCACTGTTTCGAATGAAAAACTCCCTGATGGATTCCAGAAACTTGAGTATACTTTGAACTTTCCACGAGGGGGGGCAATGAAAGTAGTGGTACTTTGCGGCGGGCTCGGAACGCGTCTGAGTGAAGAGACCCAATTGAGACCCAAGCCGATGGTCGCTATTGGCGGACGCCCCATCCTTTGGCATATTCTGAAAATCTTCTCCGAACAGGGTTTTAGCGATTTCACTCTGGCGCTGGGATACAAAGGGGAAATCATCAAGGAGTATTTTCTCAACTACTATGCCCTGAGCAATAATTTTAGGGTCGATCTCAGTAACGCGAACATCGAGTACTTAAGCTCTTCAAAAGAAGATTGGAAAGTAGATCTGATTGATACAGGGCAGGACACCTTAACTGGGGGACGCCTCCACCGGCTTGAGAGCCACCTGCGCCCTGGCGGCACGTTCATGCTTACCTATGGTGACGGAGTCGCCAACATCAATCTCAATCGGCTGCTAGATTTTCACCGGAGCCACGGCAAGCTTGCGACGGTCACTTCCGTTCGTCCACCCGCGCGATTTGGAAATATCGTATTCGAGGACAATCACGTGCGAGAATTTTTAGAAAAACCGAATACCGGTGAAGGCTGGATTAACGGCGGGTTTTTCGTTTTTGAACCCGGTGTATTCGACTACCTCAAAGAAGGAGATGCTACAGTGCTCGAGGGGACTCCTCTCGAACGACTGGCTCGTGATGGCCAACTCATGGGTTACCGGCACGATGGATTTTGGCATTGCATGGATACGGTGAGAGACCGCCAGCACCTCGACGGGTATTGCGCAAAGGGCAAACCGCCGTGGTTCAATCTCACGTAATTTAGAAGGGGCTTCTTTTGTCACCATTAATGCATTACTTCCGCGGAAAGCGTGTCTTCGTCACCGGCCATACCGGTTTCAAAGGGTCATGGCTCACACGTTGGTTGCTTCACTTAGGCGCAGAGGTAGGGGGGTTCTCTCTTTATATTCCCTCCGAACCTTCCCACTTTGAAAAGCTCGGATTAAAAAATAAGATTCGACACTATGACGGGGATGTTTGTGACATTGGCCAGCTTTCGAGCGCCGTTTCTGAGTTTAAGCCGGAAATTTTCTTCCATCTTGCCGCTCAGCCAATTGTAAGGCGATCTTATGAAGAACGTAAAATTACATTCGACACAAACGTCGGAGGAACGGTAAACGTCCTAGAGGCGATTTTAAGTGAGCACTCTGTTCGAAGCGCAGTGATCATTACGAGCGATAAGTGTTACGAAAATGTCGAATGGGAATACGGCTACCGGGAGACCGATAGATTAGGGGGCAAGGATCCCTATAGCGCTTCGAAGGCTTGCGCAGAAATCGTGTTTTCCAGCTACGCTCGCTGTTTTTTTTCGGACCCATCCTCGGCTCGCATAGCCACCGCGCGAGCTGGAAATGTTATTGGCGGAGGAGATTGGGCGCAAGATCGCTTGATTCCCGACTTAATGCGATCCTGGTCTCGCTCCGAAGAGGCCGTGCTTCGCAACCCTCAATCCACTCGCCCTTGGCAGCACGTACTTGAGCCACTCAGCGGATATCTTTGGTTGGCGCTTTGCCTAGGAAAGGGCTCGGCGACTTCTCTGAGTGGAGAGGCTTTTAACTTCGGACCGCACGGATGGATGAACCACAACGTGGGGACCGTAACGGCCGACATGAGTAAGTATTGGCAACAACGCCGATGGAAGAAAGAGGGCGATTTATCGTCTAAAAAGCATGAAGCCGGACTTCTTAAATTGAATTGCGAAAAGGCACAAACCCGACTGGGCTGGATGCCCTCTCTCAACTACGAGGAATGCGTACGGTTCACCGCCGAGTGGTACCGAAATTATTACGCGGGTGACCTGGCAGAAGCCCTAACGCTAGGACAGATACAAGAATACGAAAAGCTGGGGGCGGAGCGCCAGTGCGTTTGGAGCACGGGTAGGAATACCGTATAAAGCGCAATTCTAGTTTTTTCTTCCAGAGTTGGCGATGGCAACGGCTGAAATCACCACAGCGGCGACTCCTGTAATTAAGCTAATCGTTCGGGAAACGCCTTCCGAGATTAAATATCTAATTTGGGGCACGAATACGGTGTCGTTTGAAAGAAGAATAATATTTCCAGTAGAGGGGTCGGCTCCTTCCTCTTCCAAGTCCACTTTGATAATTTCCTGTTTTCCACCGACGGTCCGTCGAATGGTCACTTTGGTCAACTCAGCTTCCGATGTAGTGCCGCCAGCTAACGAAATCAATGTAACCACGTCGATTTTTTGTGGGACATAGTGGATCCCCGCCTTTGCGACTGCGCCGAAGATTCGGACCGGAATGAGAGAATCCATCGACTCATCCCCATCGACAAAAATACTTCCCTTTTGCACACCAAGAGACTCATTGACCGTTACACGAGAAAGCTCCGAAGGATCTACGTGGGTAGGGGCCGCCACCAATGTGAATGGCATGGACATACATAAATAAACTATAAAAGATTTTCTGAGGAGGGTCGGGCGGCGCATCTTACGCTCCTTCAAAGTTTAGGTACTCAAGGAA
>JAHFAF010000441.1 GCA_023250715.1 Pseudobdellovibrionaceae bacterium
CGATTGGATTATCTGACGCCGATCGAGGTGGAAGAGTTGGCAAAGTCAGACAAACTGGACGGCCGATTCGATCTCGAAATCTAAGTGAGAGCGTCTCCAACTAACCGATCGCACTCCAGTCCGGTATAAAGTGTTACCTATGTGTCCGGTATAAAGTGTTACCTATGTGTCCGGTATAAAGTGTTACCTATGTGTCCGGTATAAAGTGTTACCTATGTGTCGGGTATAAAGTGTTACCTATGTGTCGGGTCGCTCAGTTCTATTGCTCCCCTGGCCCGTCTGCCCGGTCCTCCGATTTCGCTGAGCAATTCAATTTCTGCTCAATCTGCTCGAGAATCGTGTCCTTCGGATCTACCGAGTATGGTCCGGAACAACCATTTGCATTAGGGCCCGGGTTGGCCGTCCCCGTGGGGCAACTATAGCAACTCCAATAATACCCGGCTGACGGGTCTTTAGGATTGATGAGTTGATTTTCGCAATATTGGTTCGTGCTACCAAGTGTCGTTATGACGACCGGCGAATCGCTGATCCAGCTCCACGTGCATCCGAGTAGAGTACAGACATAAATCGCGGTATTACCGTCGGTGCCGGGACACAAGTAACCTAACTTGCAAGGCATGCAGTTGGCGTCAGCTCCGGTTGCTGTTGCTGCTGGTTTACCGTTACTGCAATTGAAACCGAGTCCCACAGTAACACCAGGACAGACCTGCAGAGCCGGGGGGGCGACGGCGTCCGCCAGCGCCGACTCAGGGGTACAAAGAGACATTCTTAAAAGGGCAAAGGCAAAGATAGTTAAGCGTTTCATTATTTACCTCCGGGAATGAATAGACTAGCTCAGCAACTAAGGCGCAAAACCAAGGCGAGTTGGATCGGTCCAACATAAATATAAAATAATATCAAATACTTGACTGTGCTCGGCTCTCCTTCATCAACGGGGCTTCGTATTTTTTTCAATCCAGTCTAGGGTGACCGATTCTGGAATATTCCGCTCGCCCGGCCATTCCGCCATGCCTCGCCCGAAAGCAGTGGCTACAATTTTGCGTTGTGGCTCAGTCAATTGACCCAAATAATCTTGGATGTCCAATTGCAAGTCATCGCGTATCCAAGAAGCCTGGCGTGTGTCTTCCTCCGTTTTGTGAATAGAGGCGGCATAGGCGACGGCGCTCCAGTTCGAGTGGTTCCCCATCTTTTCCAGGATCATCGCGAGCGCACGCCAAGGTAACGAATTCGTCTCGGGTCTTGAAGTGCAGGCCTTGGCGGGCGATTGGCGTCTTGTGTCTGGCTTGGCCTTTAATTTAATTTAAATTATGAGGTGCGGCCGAAACGTAACTCGCGGGGGAGCATCACGGTTGCACCTCCCATGGGGGGCGATCCCCTAGCAGCTCGTTCTTATCGGTACCATACTCGGATTTTACGGGTACTGCTTCGTCCCATTCTTTCTCCAAGAGAAGTTGACTAATCACCAAACGATTCGCAAGCTCGGGATCCTTTTCATAACAAGATCGCTCGGCGGTGGAAGAAAGGGGATTGCAGATGACCACGGAGATTTCCTCCGGCTTTCCGCAGCTCATTCTTGATAGCCATTCTTCGACTAAAAGGGGGCGGCTGAATTCCGAGACGGGATCTAGCACATAATATTTCCCGTCGACTTTCGTAATGAGGGCGGTGTGGTACTCGCCCCAAGAAATTGGTTTTTCCCAATAAGGACTTTGCACTTCCAAGCGTTTTCCCGGGGCGGCAAAGGCAAAGATGCGCGTGGGCGCGGGAAGACCTTTCTTCTCGATCAATTGCCGCGCCAACGTAGCGCGATCGCTGCAACCGTTTGCGGTGTACAACCAAGGAATCCTTCGACGGAAACCAGGCATCTTTTCCCAAATTAGAAATCGTTCGTCTCTCACATAAACAAAAAGTTCTTTCAAAGACTCTAGATCCTTGACCGATTCGTTTACGGTCGAAAAATCCGCCAGAAGGTACGGCCTTTTAAATTTGTGTGGCGCATCGGCCGCACCCGCCCAGGAAGAAGAGGGGAAAAGAGAGAGCAGGATAATTAAAGAAAGAGAAAGTTTCAGTCGCGTCATCCCTATCCGATCCATGAAAATTCGGTGCGCGGTGCTCACAAAAAAAGACCGCAACTGCTCCTAAGAGCAGACGCGGTCTGAATTAAGTAAAGGGTGCGGTCTCGAAAGACACGCACGAAGCTTTCATTAGTCGCTGACACCCGCATAGAGGGAAAGAATTTCCATCCGCGTTACATCGATAAAAGTTAAGTGTTCGTAGGAAAACGCGTCTCCACTGACTTGCCCGACGAACACTAGTTTGTTGCCATTGAGGCCATCGAGCGCGGCGACGAGCTCCTTTTCCTCTTTTGATTTTTTCAGGTCTTCGGCCATGGAGTGCTGACTGACCAATTCGCGAACCGCTTTCAGGCTATCCAACGACTCCAGTGATTTTTTTGTGGCGCTTACGTTTTCTGCATCGCCTTGCGTGTGCAGAAACTGCTTTACGGTGTGTTCCCATTTTTCGGAATCTTTTTTCTCCGCAATCTTAGCAGCCGACCAACCCGCATCCTCCTGTCCATCGGATGCATTTTTCCAAGCCGCTAATACCTTGGAAAGCGACACAGACTTTACAGTCTTGCTGCGTTCGAAAGTGGCGGCCGTGCCGGTTAATGACAGTGTTAATAGAGAAACAACTAGTAATGTGGTGATCTTCATAATCCCAACCCTCCCTGTACGTGATTTGTATTTCGGTGTTATGCGGCACGTCAAGGCCCGAGTTAATTGGAGTCTGAGCCTTTAGTTCTGAAAGCTCTTATATCCGAAGGCACGCACTCCGCCGTTTTTATTCTCCAGATTTGTCAGTTCAAGTAGGCGCAGTATTTCGACACAATCTTACTTGTCAGCCAAACCCCGACACAGGGAGAAATTAGTGATCGCCACAATTCGAATTTTATCGCTTCTTTTCGTGTTTCTGAGTCTCGTTCTCATTCCATCCAATTTGCGCGCTGAGGGCCCCATGCCCACTCACCCGCCCATGCCCCCCCCGGTGATTCCACCTCAAGATTCCCCCCCCTGCTTTCCTTCTCAGACGGTGAAGCTCCATTACGGAAGCGCAGGAGATATTTTGCAGATGGATGAAGACCAAATCATTAACTTCTGTCCAGTTCCCATCTGCCGAGTGAGCCGAGGCAGAATTTCGATAAGTGGGCGGACAAATTCCCTCCAAGTCGACAACTCAGGCAAGGTGTATCTGATCTGGGATGGGAACACGCTGATGCCGGCCGGAAATCAAGCTCAAGCGCAGGTGACTCGCGAGAACTCCGGGACGATTAGAGTCGCGGCAAGCGCCCAAGTGGTCGACTCTCTCGTTCTAAAGTCAGGGTGCACCAACACTTTTGAGAGCGGGTCCCTCCAATTGAATTTTGCCGCGAGCGGCATTGTGACCGCGACGTATACCATCGGCACCGCTTTTTCCGGGCGATATGCGTTTGTCAGCGTGGGCGGAGAGACCAGCAACCGCATCCAATACGGCACCGACGCGAGTACAATATTGGCCGACCCGGAGCCGCTAATCGATGTCTCTGGAATGACGTTGCCTGAAGTGAACGCCAAACTCAGAGTCATGGCCGAGGCTTCGAGCGCAATCTTAATGCAGCACGTCATCGAAGACGTAAATGAGTACTTCAAAAGGAATGATGTGCAGGTTCGCTCCATTGCGATCCGAACTTGGTCGAGTTATTG
>JAHFAF010000442.1 GCA_023250715.1 Pseudobdellovibrionaceae bacterium
GCAGGCCCTCACCCGATCGGATATTGTTTTGGATTGGACGGAAAATGTAACGACGGCTACCGCTTCGAATCTTGCAGCAGGGTCTTTTAATGCCCTCGCTGTTCTTGTAAGAAATCAGTCCAGAGGCGTCAGCATCTACCCGCCGCTCGTTAAATTTGGCGGGTATGTCATATACCTTACTGCCTTAGGCTCTACCTACGATGGCCAAGTGGAACTGCAGATGGGAGAAGTTTCCTTGGCGACTGCAGATGCCAAATGCATGGACGCTGCGAATTTGCCTCATAATATTCTCTCAGCGAAAGCACTTCTCGGTGGAAATGGACGAACGGCCGCTTCCGTTTTGAAACCCAGCGCAGCCTACTTTCAGTACACAGGACCCTCCGTGGGCGTCACGAATAGCTCGAGCATTCCTACGGGAGATTGGGTGTGGCCAGGAGACGATCAAACTTTCTTCTGGTCCGGTTTCAACGCGGATTTTTCGGTGGCTGTAGTTAACTTATGCACGGACGGCTTTAATCGAGACTGGGCGATCGCTAATCCGTTAGGTACCGGAAGAAGAGGGTACACGGACTCGAGTGGAAAGATAGACTTTAGTGTTGTGAATATCGATTGCACTGCCATGACCCGATTATTTTGTGTGGAGCAGTAAAGCTACGTGATGGTGCGACGGGGGGGACTTGAACCCCCACGACTTTCGCCACATGCACCTCAAACATGCGTGTCTGCCATTCCACCACCGTCGCATAAATTAAATTACGGTGCCTCTCAATAGGTAACGGATACCTTTTGAGAGTTATTTTTTCGTCGGAACCGGTGCTGCGGCTTCGCCCTTTTTTGCGTCCGGCGCGGGTGAGGTGGCCGGAGTCGCAGGGGTTGCCGGGGCTGTCGGAGCCGACGGCTCATCCTTGATCACGCTGCCCGTAAATTCATGCATACGGTTGCGAGTCAGAACGAGACTCGTCACTAAGAAGATGACGGCGCAAACCGTGGTCGTCTTAGTCAAGAAATTCGAAGCGCCCTTGCTGCCAAAGATGCTTTGGCTGGAGCTCCCAAAAGTGACTCCCGCGTCGCCCTTTCCAGGCTGAAGCAAAATTACGCAAACGAGAAAGACGCAGATGAAAATGTGCAAAATTACTAAGAAAGTCACCGTCTACTCCTAAGTGCGGGATTGTAACCCGTTTTTAATTACGCCGGCAAATGTTCCCGCCTCTAAACTCGCTCCGCCTACCAAAAAGCCGTCCACATCAGCCTTCGCCAAAAGAGTGGCCGCGTTTTCAGGCTTTACACTCCCCCCGTACTGAATGGGGGTCGAGGCACCGGCTGAGCCTAATCCCTTCCTTATGAAGGCATGAACCTCTTGAGCCTGCTCCGGGGTCGCATTTTCCCCGGTTCCGATAGCCCAAACAGGCTCGTAAGCTACCACAAGTTGAGCCCCAAGATTGAGCCCATTTAAGATGCCCATTTGGGTCTCAATCACGGAAAAAGTCTTTCCGGCTTTGCGCTCCTCGAGCTTTTCTCCGACACAAAGAATCACCTTCAGGCCTTCGTCCACGGCAGCCTTCAACCGGGCAAGAATCAAAACATCTTTTTCACCGTACACATGCCGGCGCTCGGAATGGCCGAGAATGACGTACTCGCAGCCCAATTCCTTCAAGACAACCGGAGAAATCTCGCCTGTAAAAGCCCCCGACTTCCCCTGCCCACAGTTTTGCGCAGCGAGCTTAAAGCCCGTGGATTTCAGAGCGGGTCCCAACGCCATTAAGTGCGTGGCAGGAGGGGCAATGACGACCTCGAACTCTACCTTCGGGGCATTGGCCAATTCCGCCTTTAGTCTTGGAGCAAAGTCCGGAGTTTCCCGAACGCTCTTATTCATTTTCCAGTTCGCGGCAAAAATTATATTCCTACTCACGGCTACTCCAACGCTTTCAATCCCGGAAGTTCTTTTCCTTCCAGGAATTCCAAAGTTGCTCCGCCCCCGGTACTGATAAAATCAAAAGAAGACTCGACTCCCGCCTGCACGATGGCCGCAACGGAATCCCCTCCGCCAGCAAGCTTCTTCGCCGTGGTCGCGGCAATTTTTTTCGCAAGCTCGAATGTTCCTTGCGCAAACGCAGGCACTTCAAAAACTCCCATCGGCCCATTCCAAAAAATTGTTTCAGCCCCCTCTAGTCCTTTTTCATAGAGCGCTAATGTATTTGGGCCGATATCGACCCCCATTTTCCCATCGGGAATCGCAGCCCCAGGGGTGACTGAAGCACTCTTTGTATCATCGATTTTACTCGCCACCAGGTGATCCACCGGAATCAACAGCTCCACGTTTCGTACCAAAGCCCCTTTGATGAGCTTGGAAGCAAGCTGTACCTGCCTGTCATCACATAAACTATTACCGATCTCAGTCCCTCGCGCCTTTAAGAACGCGTACGCCATGGCACCGCCGATAATCACGCGATCCACTTTTGGCAGGAAATGCTCGAGTACGCCAATTTTATCGGAGATTTTCGATCCGCCCATGATGAGGACAAACGGACGGTGCGGGTTTTCCCTCAAGGGCAGCAAAGCCTCGAGCTCTTTTTGGACAAGAAAGCCCACGCCCTTTACAGCAGCAAGCTTAGGCGCCATGAACGTAGAAGTGTGAGCGCGGTGAAGTGCACCAAAGGCGTCGCTAATGTAAATATCACAGAGCTCCAGAAGCTGATTCGCAAACTCGACGGAGTTCTCTTCCTCTTCCGGACGAAAGCGAAGATTCTCGAGGAGCATCACATCGCCATTACGCAATTGATGTGAAAGGCCTCGTGGACCATCCCCGATGCAATCATCCGTCAGGATGACATCCTTACCCAGAAGCTCCGAAAGCTTCGCAGCGACTGGTTCGAGCGAATACTTCTTTATCGACTTTCCCTTCGGACGACCCAAGTGACTCGCCAAAATGCAGCGGCCACCCTGCTCTATAATGTAACGAATCGTGGGAAGTGCACCTACGAGACGAGTCGTATCTGTCACGACCCAAGCCTCCCCCTCTTGCTTCAAAGGGACATTGAAATCCACTCGGACGAAGACTCGCTTTGCCTTTAGCGGGATCTCAGTGATTGTCCGCAACGGCCTCATTTAGATCCGATGTAGGCCGCCAAATCCAGCATGCGGCGGGAAAAACCGGTCTCATTGTCGTACCAGCTCAAAACTTTCACCATGCTGCCGTCGATGACCATCGTGGAATCGAGATCTACTGACGAGGAATAGGTAGACCCATTGAAATCGGAAGAGACGAGCTGCTCCTTCACCGCCGCCAAAAGACCCTTCAAGGGGCCGGCGCCCGCGGCCTGGACAAACGCTTCATTCACCTCTTCCACCGTCGTGTCGCGACCTAAGTCAGCGACGAAATCGACGAGCGAGACATTGGGAGTGGGAACACGAACGGCTGTACCTGTGAGCTTGCCCTTAAGCTCGGGAATCACGAGTGTTACGGCTTTCGCCGCCCCCGTGGAAGTTGGAATCATATTCAAGGCGGCGGCCCGCATGCGTCGGTAATCCGAGTGACCCAGGTCCAAAATTCTTTGATCGTTCGTGTAGGAGTGAATGGTGGTCATGAGCCCGCGCTCGACTTTGAATTTGTCGTGGAGCACTTTTACAAGAGGAGCCAAACAATTCGTCGTGCACGAAGCATTGGAAACGATCTGATCTTTTGCCGGATCGAAGGTCTCGTTGTTGATGCCGTAAACAAATGTG
>JAHFAF010000096.1 GCA_023250715.1 Pseudobdellovibrionaceae bacterium
TCTGGGCGAGAGTGAATCCCGACGGCCTAGCAAACGCGCAACGCTGGAACGCAAATCATGTGGATTTGAATCGAAACCTGCCTTCGCGCGATTGGACGCCAGAGGTGATAAATCCGCGGTATCCCCCTGGCCCTTCCGCTGGGAGTGAGCCGGAGACAAAAGCTCTCGTCGCACTCATCGAAGAGGGTAAGCCTAGTGCTATTTTGTCGGCCCATTCTTTTAGTAAATACCAAATCAATATCAATGGTCCCTCACGGGAGTGGGGAGAAAAGCTTTCTTCCCTTTGTGGATATCCCGTGACGGAAGACATCGGGTATCCCACGCCCGGTTGCTTAGGAACGTACTGCGGAAAGGAATTGGGAATTCCTACGATCACGTTGGAAATAGAGCGGGGCCTATCACGAGAACAGGTGCTCGAACTGCATCTTCCCGTGATTGACGCCACTTTGGATTATTGGTCACAGAGGCTTACGCCATGAACGTGCTAAGAGATCGCCCGAAATTGGATGTAAAAGCGGTAGAGGCTTTTTTCAACGAAGGGCTGAAACATTCTCCCGATCGCGAAACAACCCTTGCGCATGCGGCCGCTGCCTTATGGTACCTGGACCAGGGGGAAATACGAGTTTGGGATCCGAAGAAAGACGAGGTGAACACCTCGAGCAAACTTGCAATCATCGAATTTTTTCGTGCCAGCGGGGCCGTTTCATTGGATTCGGGTTGCTTCGAATATTTCGACAAATTACCTCCTAAATCGCGGGATTCTCTAAAAGGCGTGCGGACCGTTCCGGGCGCTATCGCTCGTTATGGAAGTTTCATCGAGCCGGGAGTCGTCTTGATGCCGAGCTTTGTAAATATTGGTGCCTATGTGGGAAAGGGAACGATGGTGGACACCTGGGCTACGGTGGGGAGCTGTGCTCAGATAGGATGTGACGTGCATCTTTCCGGTGGAGTCGGAATTGGAGGAGTCCTCGAGCCCGCGCAAGCAAAGCCAGTTATCGTCGAGGATGGAGCTTTTCTTGGCTCGCGCGCCATCGTGGTCGAGGGAGTTCGAATCGGAAAACGGGCGGTATTGGGTGCCGGAGTGATCTTGACTGCGTCCACCAAGATAGTGGATGTGCGCGGGGGAGAAACCAAAGTCACCACGGGCTATATTCCGGAAAACTGTGTGGTTATTCCCGGTGCAGTTCCCAAGTCTTTTCCGTCCGGCGAGTTTCAGGTGCCGTGCGCGCTCATTATCGGTACAAGAAGCGCTTCGACGGATCTCAAGACATCGTTGAATGATGCTCTAAGAGATCACCAGGTGGCGGTTTGATTGGATTCTCTTTTTCGTTTAAACCGAAAGCCTCATGGAGCCTTTCCACGCATTTTCTCAGGGCAGACCTTGTAACCACCATACTGATCTTAATCTCGCTCGTGGCGATGAGCGAAATCGCGACGCCGATGTCTGCGAGGACGGCGAACGCCTTTGCGGCGACGCCTGGGTGATTTCTCATTCCCACTCCCACAACACTGACCTTTCCAAGGCCCAACTCCATTTCTACTTCTAGCTGTGGAAACACCCGTACCAATTCCTCTTCGATGAAGGCCTTTACCTTACGTGCTTCCACTTCGCTCACAGTAAAGGAAACCTTGATGGTGCGGTCTTCCATTCTGTTTTGAACGATGATGTCGACCACGACGCCTGCGTTTGCAATCGGGCCGAATACGCCGACTAAAGTTTCCGTCGCATCGGGCAGATTTTTCAGTGTAATTCGAGCACAGTCACTATCCGCAGCAACGCCGCTCACCAAGATATCTTCCATTGCAGTAGTCTCCCCTACGATTCGAGTTCCTGAAACATTTGAAAAAGAAGATCTTACATGTAGCGGTACTCTGTATTTTGCCGCGAGTTCGACGGAGCGAATCTGCATTACCTTGGCTCCTAAACTCGCAAGCTCGATCATTTCTTCGTAGCAGATCTCGTTTAGTTTTGTTGCTTTTGGGCAAAGGCGCGGATCGGTCGTATATATTCCTTCGACGTCCGTGTAGATTTCACAATCGTCGGCTCCAAGAGCCGCTGCCAAAGCGACGGCCGATGTATCGCTTCCCCCGCGTCCCAAGGTCGTGATGTGGTCGGTTTCGTCTACGCCCTGAAACCCCGCAATGACGGGCACAGTGCCTTCTTCCAGAAAGCGCCGAAGTTTCTCCGTGTCGATATTTTTGATTCTCGCCTTGGAATAGAGACTGTCCGTTCGAATTCCTACCTGATGCGCAAGTAAAGGTTCCGCTTTTACTCCGATTGATTTCAGAGCGAGGGCCAAGAGAGCTACCGATTGCTGCTCCCCCGCAGCAAGAAGCATGTCGTATTCCAAGCCCCAAGGCATGGAGTGGATGGCATGGGCAAGCCCAACTAATCGATTGGTTTCGCCCGCCATGGCAGAAACGACCGCCACCACCTGGTTACCCTGTGATAAAGAGTTGGCTATCAATTGGGCTACGGCACAAATCCGCTCGGGAGTTCCGACGGAAGTACCACCGAACTTTTTCACAATTAACAGTTTGGGCGAAACGATTTCAGTGTGGGCCATGAGTATAACTCTTACGAACAAGGGCGCAGCCGCTTGAACCTTAGCGGAAAAAAGGTTTTCAATCATCCATTTAACGATGCGCCATTCCGTACGGGCCCACACATTTGGAATTCCGGTAACTTACGGCTTCTTTCTTGATGCTTTCGACTGAAGGTGATAACTGTTCGCCCGTTCCGAATAAGGGGGAAAGAGCGTGAATTGAGAGGATTTTTTGCACGCGTTAACACACCTTTTTTCGGTGATTTTTGTGCTTGGCACTCTGTCGTTTCCCGCTGTTTCCTGCCCGAGTGAAGTTTTAAGTAGAATTGGTGATGCGATGAATGAAGGTCTGCAAATGCCGGCGGTCGAGCCGAGTGGGTTCGTTCCTACCCTAAATAGAATGGGTTACATGACGTCGACCTTGGACCCGTATTCTAAGGCGTTTATCGAATTTTGTGCAGTGGCTCCAGGACCCGTGCTCGATGTCGGTGCGGCCTACGGTGTGGCAACGATCGAGGCACTAAAGAATTCGAAGAGAGTTTTTGCGAACGATATCGATTCGAGGCATCTAGAAATTCTTCGCGATCGTGTGCCGGCCGAGCTTCGGGATCGTCTCGAGCTCTTTCCGGGGGCGTTCCCAGAGGGATTGAGTTTTGAGAGAGAAAGTCTGGGGGCTATTCTCGTTGCTCGCGTGATGCACTTTTTCGATGGGGCCACAATTGATCGGTCGGCGGAAACTCTCCACCGGTGGCTTGCCCCAGGCGGAAAGGCCTTCATTGTCGCTGAGACTCCTTATCTGAAAAATTGGCAAACCTTCATTCCAGAGTATGAGAAGCGAAGGGCTCAAGGGGAATTGTGGCCGGGGTTTGTGTCAGATGTGATGGCGTTCGCCCCGGACAGAGGGAAGTCTCTCCCTCCTCAAATTCATTTCCTGGATCCCGACGTGCTGTCTCGCGTGTTTATTGCGGCAGGTTTCAAGATTGAAAAAGTCGGCACGATGCCACGCCCCGATTTTCCCGCGGATATGCAGTTAGATGGGCGCGAGAGTGTGGGAATCATTGCGGTGAAGGCGGAATAATAGAGCCATGTGGAGTTCCAAGTATAGGTTACTTGTCTGGGTGGCTCTCTACGCTTTAGTTGCGTTAGGTGCCATTTTCGGTTTTCGAGAGGCGCGCTCCGTCTTGGGAAGCCACACACCGGAAGAGGGGAGTCTTTCGGGTAACTGGGAGGTTTGCCTTCCTCAAAGTGACTTGGAGCTGTGGAGAATTCCTCGCCACTGCGCGCGCGAGAAGATTTCCGTCCCCGGCGATCTACAGAATCAGCTGGGGAAACGTTTTCAGGGGAGGGCTATCTATTTCCACCGGTTTTCCGTACCGAATTACTGCCTCGATTCTGCCAATGCCTGCAGCTTGGTTCTCGCTGAAGTGGGAGACGCCTTTGAAGTTTGGATAAACGGGCGCTCCCTCGGGCGCCGTGGGAATTTTCCACCCCATGCCAAATATGCTCGATTATATCCGGGGCGATTTGATCTTCCTGTGAATTTGCTACGCAAAGGCGCGATGGCGAACGAAATTACCGTCAGTGTCTATTCGATGAAGCTTACCCAAGCGGGCATTCGACGAAGTCCGGTCGCTATCATGGACACGGAAGAGGCGGCTGCGACCACTCGATGGATTATTTCATTCAATGTCATCTTTCCCATCCTGTGCTCCATTATTCTTTGTCTGGTGGGCTTATTTCATCTAGTGGCCTCCGCCGCCCGCCAAGTGAAGGATCCGGTCCAAAGAAGTTTCATTGCGTTCTGTCTTGCCTCCAGTGTTTTTTTGGTGAGCTTTTCGGAAATTCCCCGTCAGTTTTTGCCGATTGGTCTTGCGGGTTACCTCCATTTTTCCACGCGTACCCTTTTCGATCTTACTTTCTTTCTCTTGGTGTGGAGGTATTACCACTATTCGACTCGTTGGCGTCGGTGGCTCGGTGGAACTTATCTCACGCTCTTCTTTAGCTTCTGGGCAGAATATTTATTAGATTCATTTGGTTTTCGTCTATTCGGGCAAATCACGGGGTTCGACCTTGCCTATTGGACAATGCGTGTTGCGGCACCCCTCGTGCTTTTTCCTTCTTTGATGGGTTTTGCGGGCTCGATTCATCGCCGAGACCCGCATCGGCTGGCTCTTCTCGTTCTTTTCACGGTGCTTGTTCCGATGCAGTTATGGGATATTTGCGTGTTTCACGGAGTTCTTAAAGGTGCTTACCTTGTGAAATTCTCTCCAGCGCTCGTGGGCCTCGTTTATGGGTGGGTGCTCATGGAGCGTTACCAGGCCGACTTCCATCGTTTTCTCTTGGCTGATCAAAAGGCGCAGCAGGCCGCTCAAGTCGCCCATGACATTCAGTCTCCTCTTACCGCGCTCAATCTCGCGTTAGGGGATTCTGAAAATCTCTCGGAGCCAAACCGAATCTTGGCCAGAGGTGCGGTGAATCGAATTCACGATATCACGAACCAGCTGATGCTGCGCGGGCGCCGGAAAACCGCAAACAGAGAGCAGGCCATCGATCCTGAGAGCCCGTGTTTGGTTTTAAGCCTCGTTCAAGAGATTGTAAGCGAAAGAAGAATTCAGTACCGGGCTCGCGATGGCATTTCGATCCAGTTCGAGCACGGGCAAGACAGTTACGGTCTATGCGCAAAAATTCACCGCGTGGAATGGATGCGTGTGGTTTCGAATCTGATCGGAAACGCAGTAGAGGCGATTGGCGAGGGGAATGGAACGGTGAAGGTATCCCTTTCGGGAACTTCGAAAGAAGTCCTTCTTGGCATCGAGGACGATGGGTGTGGGATGTCGCGCGAAGAGCTGGAGAGATTAAGGGAAGTGGGTGGCACGTTTAACAAGAAGGGCGGAAGCGGTCTGGGGCTATCGCATGCGAGAAAGTGGGTCGAGCGCTGGAACGGGAAGGTCTCCATCTCTTCTCAGCCGGGAAAGGGAACTTCAGTCCAGCTGAAGCTTCCGCGCTGTAAGCCGCCTGATTGGCACGTCCCTTCAATCGATTTGAGAGCAGGACAAACGGTTGTTGTGGTAGATGACGACGATTCGATGCATGAGTTTTGGAAGTCTCGATTGAGCTCGGCGCCTTCCTCGAAAATGCCGCCTCTTTTGAATTATCACTCGGCAACCGAGTTCTTGGACGACCGTTTGGTGATAGAGCAACTTCGCGATAAGTCGGTTTTTCTAATCGATCAGGAATTCGTCGGGGATTCTCTTACAGGAATTGAGCTAATAGAGCGGCTCCGACTCTTCGATCAGGCGATCTTGGTAACGAGCCATGCGGACGAGTCGCAACTTCTTGAAAAAACGCTATCGCTAAAAGTTCCCCTTTTATCGAAGAACACGGCTGAATGGGTCCAAATCCAATTCCCAGTATGATAGGAGCGTTGATTGCCCATGAAGTATACCCTTGCAAATAGGCTTTCCAGAGTGGAAGAGAGTGCCACGCTGAAGATGGCCGCAGTTACTCGAGCTCTCGTGGAAAAGGGGGTCTCGATTCTCAATTTTTCGGTGGGGGAGCCGCATTTTCCCGTTCCCGCTTCCGTTCAAGAGGCCGCTATTCAGGCCGTGAAGGCTGGAAAGAACCGTTATTCTCCCGTGCCTGGGAACGCCGACCTTCGGGCGCGCTTAGCCCGTAAGCTTCAAGAAGAAAACGGGCTTAAGTACAAGGTTGAAGAGATCGCCGTTTCTATTGGCGCCAAGCAAGCGATTTATAATCTGATGATGGCAACGCTGAATGAAGGAGATGATGTCCTCGTCCCCGCGCCGTATTGGACCAGTTATCCGGAGATGGTAAAGCTGTGTGGCGGGAACCCTGTCATTCTAGCGACCGATGAAAAATCTGGTTTTAAACTGACTCCGCAAGCTCTGAAGAAGGGGCTCACGTCGAAGACCAAAATGCTTCTTCTGAATAGTCCTTCCAATCCTACGGGATCCGTTTATTCGAAAATAGAACTACAGGGCCTAGCCGATGTATTGAAGGGGACCGAAGTTTGGGTTTGTTCGGATGAGATCTACGAGAAACTTCTTTTTACAGAAACTTCCTTCACCTCCTTCGCTTCCCTCTCGGACGACGCGTTTTCCCGGACAATCACCATCAATGGCTTTTCGAAAGCATTCGCGATGACTGGGTGGCGTCTTGGATACGCGGCCGGTCCGCTCCCTCTAATCAAAGCAATGTTACTCATTCAAGGGCAGAGCACTTCCGGTGCGAATACACTGGCTCAAGCAGCGGCAGTGACTGCACTGGAATTGGGGTCAGATTATTTCAAGACGATCAACAGGGAGCTTAGGCAATGCCGAGATCTGATGGGGGATCTATTTTCAAAATGCCCGCTTCTTTCCTTTTACCTCCCGGATGGCGCGTTTTATCTCTTTGTGAATATTTCCAAAGTATTGGGAAAGCGGACGCTCGAGGGTAGGGCGCTAATCAATAGTGAAGAGATGGCGTTGCACCTTCTAGAAAAGGGGCATGTCTCTACCGTTCCCGGAAGCGGCTTTGGGAGTGACGTTCATTTAGGGCTCAGTTTCTCGGCCCGGGCCGAGGATATTCGCGAAGGCTGCCGGCGGGTGATCCAAGTGCTGGAAGATTTAAGATAAAACCTTCCCGTTTGACGTGTAAGCGGGATTTTTCGAATAAAAACTGGGCGAATTAGCCGAAATCTCTGGTATAGCTCCCTGCATCTCGGAGGTAGTAGCAAGTGAAGTCCGCGCGCTGTTTGACCAGTATTTCCAAGGTTCTGCTCATTGCCGTTGTTTCGGTTTTTCAAATTACCTCAGTCAGCTTTTCCGCTCAAACTCTGGGATTCAATTTCGATTGGGACGACAATATCTTCAATATGCCTACTGAGATCATGCTCTGGAATAAGAAGACGCAGGAAGAGTTCGGAGTTTCTACTTCCAAATGGGCACTCATTCGCCAAAGTGTGGGACAGCCTGGAGATTGGGAAATGTTTGAGGTCATTCCAAAAGGAAAACCGCATGCTTCTCTCCGATTTTTTGGCGATGAGATTGGTGATGGCGTAAATCATTTTAGATCGGACATTGTAAAGGCGCTGAAGGAATCAGCAGATAAGTGGAAAGGCCCGAGTTGGGATGCCTTCGTTATAGCGATGAGCCATGAAGAGACGGCAAAAAATACCACGATCATCACGGCGCGCGGTCATTCCCCGTCCACAATGTTGGCGGGGTTGGCGTATTTGAAAGACCAGGGCTACCTAAAACACCTTCCACCGAAGGAAAATCTCTTCGCGGTAATGTATCCGGAAATTCAGCCGAAGAAATATTTTGCAGAAGCGACAAGCCCCTCCGTCGCAAAAGCATTGGTCATGATGGACCTTCTAGACAATTTGGCGATGGTTCCCTTTGACGCTAAGTCTTCTTTTGTCACCAACTCCGATAATACGGGAATCGGGATCCGGCATCTCTGGGGATTCTCTGACGATGATTACGGCAATTACGAAACGGCGGTTCGAAGTCTTTCGGAAGAGATCAAGAAGGATCCCCTTCGTTGGAGAAGAATCAAGATCACCGTGTTCTTTACCGAGAAGCACAATCCCAAGCACCAACCCACAGCTGTTGTGTTGACCTCAAAGGGGGGAACTCGAGACTTGCCACAGCGAGAGCTGGAAGAGGTAGACAAAATCGTCTCCAAATTGAGCGATCACTCGGTCTTTCGTGTGCTTTACGAGCGAAAGAATAGCCGCTGATTCGGTGCGGCTCTTTGGTATTCATGGCTCGCCTTGTTAGTTTTTGTCGCGTTTCGCGCAGAACCTATTCTAAGGCCTTATCTCTTCAAAAATCCTACATAAATTCATCTTTGTTGCCGATATTAGATTGGGGAGCCTTCCATGCCCGCAACGGCAAGACAAATGACAAGCTCGGTACGCTCGATGCTGGCGGAAAAGCTCGAGAACCGAACCGCGAAGGTCGGAGTCGTTGGGCTTGGATACGTCGGGCTTTCTATTGCTCTCGCGTTTGCAAGAAATCGATTTAAGGTTGTTGGGATCGATCAGGACGCGACGAAGGTAAAAGAGATAATTGCGGGGACAAGGCGTATCGATGACATTTCGTCAGATGAGCTATGCGATCAGTTACTAAAGAAAAATGTTTGCGTTGGCTCGGATTTCGGCGCAGTCGGAGAGCTAGATGTCATCGTGATCGCTGTTCCCACACCGCTAAATCGAAATCATGGTCCCGATCTGACGTTTATCGAGAACGCCACACGGCAGGTTAGTACTTGCCTACGGCCCGGACAGCTTATCTGTCTCGAATCTACAACGTTTCCCGGCACTACAGACCAAGTGGTGCTTCCAATCTTGCAGTCGAAAGGGCTAAAGGTTGAGGAAGATTTTTTCCTCGTCTATTCTCCAGAGCGAGTCGATCCGGGAAATAAGGACTTCAATACCACGAATACGGTCAAGATGGTCGGCGGCGCCGGTAAAAATTCTTTGGAGTTAGGGACCCTCTTCTATTCGAAGGCCATTGAGAAGGTTCTGCCCGTCTCGAGCACACAAGTCGCCGAGATGGCGAAAATTTTTGAGAATACATTCCGTTCGGTGAATATTGCGTTGGTAAACGAAATGGCCCTGCTCTGCGATCGTATGGGAATGAATGTCTGGGAGGTTCTTGATGCCGCTTTCACAAAGCCTTTCGGCATCATGCCCTTTTATCCTGGGCCCGGCGTCGGAGGGCATTGTATTCCGCTCGATCCGCACTACCTAGAGTGGAAGGCAAAAGAATTCAATTTCGCGACCCATTTTATCAGCCTTGCGAGCGAAGTAAATCGTCACATGCCCAGTTTTGTCGTCGAGAAAGCTGGAAGGATTTTGAACGAACGAGGGGTGGCTCTTTCGAAGTCAAAGCTTTTGCTCTGCGGCCTAGCCTATAAAAAAGATGTTTCCGATTATCGAGAGTCCCCTAGCCTTGAAGTCCTCAATTTGTTCTTAGAAAAGACTGGGGCAAGCGTGAAGTATCATGATCCTTTCATTCCGTCGGTCGAGTTTGGGAAAACTCAAATGCACAGTACGAATTTGTCGGAGTTCGTGCTGCGGGAAGCGGATCTTGTGATCGTTCTCACGCAGCATTCGCAGATCAATTACAATTGGCTTGTAGCCCATGCCCGACAAGTCTTCGACACTCGAAATGCTACAAAAGACGTCAAAGACAACCGAACGAAGATTTGTCTACTCTAGGAGGAACGTCCCCAGACCAGCGCTGTTTAGCGCTCTGCGCTGTGGGCCAGGCTGGGCAGGGGTAAAACCATGCTAAAATATAGAGGTTTCCTTTCCTTCCCCCCAAGGAAAATAGATGCAAGAAATTCGCCCCCTCGTCATGTCGAACGCTCTGTCTCCGATCTATGGCGGCAGTGCTTTTTCGGAAGTCGTTCTGTGCAGCACTTTGAAAAAATACCTTGCTGTTACGATTCTCTGTCGAAAGGGCAATCTTGATTATTCTTTCGCTCGATCTCACGGCCTCAATGACGTTATCGAATACAGTCCCGAAGATATTTTCCGGGCGTATTTTAATAGAAAACACTGGCTTCACGATATTTTAAGAGCGGTGTCTATCTGCCATATGAACGGTCATTGGCGTTGGGAAGATCATTTTCTTGCGCGCTTGTGTAAGCGGTATCGTATTCCTTATGTCATACAACCCCGAGGAATGTTCGTAATTAACGATCGCAGGCCAATCGTGAAAAGAATCTTTAACTTTTTGCTTGGAAATTACACCGTAAGAAATGCTGCGCGCATTATCGCTCTTAGTGAGTTCGAGGCCCGTCAATTCGAGGGTTATCCTCTGTCGCCAGAAAAAATTGTTGTATTACCAAATGGGATTACGTTGCCAGGCGATGTTCGGCCATGCCGTGATTTGGGGATTCGACAAACGAAGGATTCACAGAAATATTTCTTTTACCTAGGGCGTCTTGAGCCCAGAAAGAATTTGCTATTTCTGATCGACGTTTTCCGTATCTATGTACAGAGGGGAGGGGAGTCTTCCCTGTTAATCATGGGACCTTCACAAGGGGGGTATCGAGAGAAGCTAGAGTCTAAGATCCGGAAATTGTCTCTGAGTTCTCGGGTGCAGCTTTTGGAACCAACCTATGACGAAAGAAGGTGGCAATGGGCCGCTCGCTCTTGCGCGGTGATCTATCCGACCATTGATGAGGCATTCGGCCGAGTGCCTTTTGAGTCCCTTCTTGCTGGCGCCTTGGTTATTGTGCCCGACAAGAGTGGTAGCGCGGAATACCTCCGCTCGCTTGTGCCCCATGGGATTTACAAGAGTCAGGATGTGGAGGATCTTTGTCGTGTTCTAACTCTCATGGATGGGATGCAGGAGGCGGAGCGAAGTATTCTCCTTAGGCGCGCAAAAGCCTGGGTGGAAAATGAGCTGGATTGGGACCGGATTTGTTCTCGCGTGATCGACGTTTATTCAGAGTGCTTGGGGTGTTTGTCTCCCAGGAAAGCCCGCATCTCGCATGACGGTACGGCGCAAGCTAACCCCCTATCAAAATCGTGAGCGCAACCCGACCAAGAAAGATTCTCTACGTTCAATTTACCAACCCAGCGGGATATCCTCCCCTGGAACATTCCTCTCACATTCTTGCCGAAGAGGGTTGGCGTGTCCTTTTTGTTGGGACCGAAGCGGACTCCGTTTCCTTCCCTTTTCATCCTCACGACAATATACAGGTTAGGCTTCAGAGGTTCGTGCCTCCGGGAGTTTTTCAAAAAATTTCTTACCTCTGGTTTCTAATACGTTGTCTTTTTTGGCGGTTCGTTTTCCATCCTACCGTGGTGTATTGTTCCGATCCGTTGAGCGCTCCAGCAGGCCTTTTGTTAGGAGTTTTTGGATCTCCCGTACTCTACCATGAGCACGATGTTCCACCCGTGAAAGTGATGAATGGCCTTCGGAGGAGATTAGCGAAAAGGGCCCTTGCGTGCATCCTTCCCCAGAAGGAACGCCTTCGTGACTTTCACGAGGCAATGCAACCGGAGCAGACTTTTCTCGTCTGGAATTGCCCGCGGCGATCAGATGTGGTCGAAAAAAAAAGGTCCCGTGCCGATGACAAGCTTCACCTTTTCTACGTCGGTTCCCTCGGCCCCTCACTCCTTCCGATGGTTTGTGTGGAGGCTCTTTCAAGGTGTGGAAAAAATGTTTTTCTTCACGTTGTTGGTTACGAAACCGCGGGGACGCGAGGGTACTCTTCGCAAATCAGGGAAAAGGCACAGGCCTTGGGGGTTTCCGATCAAGTCGAATTGCACGGTTTTCGAACGCGAAGAGAGTTTTATCGGATGGCGACGGCCTGGGACGTGGGCTTGAGTTTCATCACTCCCGAGGTGTCGAATAAAAACCTGCAACATCTTGTAGGTGCCTCAAACAAGTTTTTCGATTACCTTGCCTGTGGTCTTTTGGTCGTCGTGCCGGATTCCACGGAATGGAAGTCTCTTATCACTCCCGGTTACGGGATTTCCTGCCCGGCCACACCTGATGATTTGGCCGTAGTTTACAAAAAGCTCGCCTTAGACCCATCGCTTTGTCTCTCTATGGGAGAAAACGGCCGACAAAGGGTACTAAAAGATTGGAATTATGAGACACAATTTTCTCCCGTCAAAGAGATGTTAGAGATGAAATATCCTCGAAACTAATTCGAAGTCTGATCAAGAAAAGTTCGGTAGCGCTTTCCATACTCTTTCCAGGAAAGAGCGCTCAGGTCTCCGGGATCGGAATCGAGTTTTTGGCTCGCGACTAGGTCGAATGCGAGCAGAAGTCCTTTTCTAATGGATTCCACATCTGCACTTACTTCGATGATTCTCCCAGGGTTGCGGGTATATTGACGGAGATCTTTCCCTCCAGTCTTGTCGCTGCAAACAAGAACTAGCCCGCTTGCTAACCCCTGCGCGAGCACCATAGCCAGGCCGTCCTGGCGCGAGGGAAGGACCTGTACGCTCGCACGAGAATAGAACTCAGGCAGCTTCGCCTGGGAAACGGGATCCGAGTGGATAAACCATGGCTCTCCCATGGGAAGAGGAGCGTCTCCTTCCATGCCTATGTGAAGGAGAGAGTATCCGCTTAAGGTTCGAAACGCAGATGTTAGAAGGTCGCACCCTTTCTGGTAGGACCAAGTTCCGACAATAATCGCCGTATTGGCGGCGCATGGAGATTTCGGAGCTTTATTGTGGAAT
>JAHFAF010000443.1 GCA_023250715.1 Pseudobdellovibrionaceae bacterium
CATTCAGCAAGAATCTGCATCCGGTAAATCGCAGCTTGAAATCTTGCGAGACCTCTCCGTCCGATTTCCAAAGGGCGTGGTCGCATCGGCAACAAAGGAATAACCGTGAAAAAACATTTCCTCGCTTTCATCATTGGAGCAATCCTCATGCTTTGTCCTGCACCAGCGCGCGCGGATCTCTTCGGCGGAGACGTGGCGGTTCTGACACAAATTCTCGCCCAAGCGATCATGCAGCTCCAGCAACTTAGAAATATTATGGGGACGGCGACAAGCCAGCTGGATCTCATTCGGGAAATCAACCGCGGAATCAACGACTCGCTCAATCTCCTCAAGAATATCGATCCCAACATGGACCCCGGAGTTTACCGGGACTGGGAGAATGTAAGTTTTGCGATTCGACGACTGGAGGAACTCTACGGGGGCGTTCAAGAGTCCCCTGAAGCGAAGATTCAGAAAGACACTGACCAAAGCGTGGCCGAGGCGGTGTCTTTCAATAACTCTTTCTTTAAGTGGAGCGGTCAACTCGATCAAGTAGGCGAGCAGATAAAATCGAGCAGCCACTCAGTCTCGCCTGGAGGTGCCCAAAAGCTGACCGCCCAGGCTCTTGGGCTCATTATTCAGGTCTTAAATCAAAATCTTCGAGCACAGGCCACGAGTCTGAAGCTACAAGCGCAGTCTATGGCGATAGAAAATCGTCGAGACAAGCAAGCAACCAAAGACATGCTCGGCAATACCAACTTTCTAAAAGCCGCCATGAAAAGCGAAAAAGCGGCATACGCAATCCCGAGGTTTTAAATGATAGATCTCAATTGGCTTTCGCAGGAGGCCAATACAATTCATGCGTTCTTCACTTCCATTTTCTACATTTTCGTCACGGTACTTCTGCTGATCGGAGTCTTGACGGAGTTCTTTCAAATGCCCTTAGGGGGAGTTCCAAGCTTTAGCACCCTGGTTGGGCGTGTGCTGATTGCGGCAATTCTACTTCACACCTATCCGGAGGTGTCTCGAACGGTCGCTGAATTCGCGGACGCAATGTCGAAGCATCTAGGCGATCTCAATCAATTCAAGCTCGTCCTGGATCGAATGAGCGACAAACTTCAGGAGTTCTCTTTTTCATGGGTCTCCGTGAAAGGAAGCCTCGTCCTGGCCTTTTCTTTTCTCACATTCTTTCTCTTGTACTTCTCCGTCCACGTAACGCAGGCATTTCTGATCTATACGTGGACCGTCCTATATGTCTTTTCACCTATCCTGATCGCTCTCTTCGTACTCCCGCAGACTGCAAGTGCAACCAAAGGTCTCTACAGATCCCTATTTGAGGCGGCTGCCTGGAAGGTCGTCTGGGCCGTACTGGCAACGCTGTTGTGGAGCACAGGAGTTAGTGGCGTCAGCGATCAGAATGTCATTGCCGCAGTGTGCTTCAATCTAATTCTTGCGGGTTCCCTGGTCTTAACTCCTCTGGTTGTTCACCTTCTCGCTAAGAGCGGTATCGCTTCCATGAGTAACTCGGTTGGAAGCATTGCTATCGGTGGTCTTACTACGCTCACCCCCGCCAAAGCCGCGACGATGGCCGCGTCCCTCGGAAAGAATACCTACAACCAGGCTTTGAACACGGCAGAGAGAGCTGCCACCAATTTTCCAAAGGCCCACCAGGCGATTCAGGGGATGCCAAGGTTCCACACGCCCGCTCGTAAACCGATTTTCCAAAAGAAAGACTCCGAGCCCACTAAGCGTTACACCGCAAAACCCAAGAAAACATGAGGACTAATGAAGTTCACCGAAGCATGGATCGACGTAATCAACCAAAACAACCTTCTTAAGGTCGCTTTAGCTGTTTCTACCCTCTGCACGTTCGTGCTCTGTGTGACGGTCGTGCAGCTCGCCCTGCGTAATCCCCTTGTTATCGATCGTGAGTGCTATTCAAAGGCAGTTTCTCCGGCCGCGACCAAGCAAACCGCTTCGGAGATCGAAAGTTTCGTTCGGTTCTCTCTCCCCAAGCGATTTGATACTGAAGCGCCCGACTCCAGAGTTTTGCTCGGAGAGGAAGAGTACGCATACCGCCTGAAAGAGCAGGAAGACCTGGCCCGCAAGGGAATGAAACAAAAAGTCATCCCTGCGAATATCCGGGTAACTGAGAAGGGCGTTGAAGTGGATGCGGATCGTATCCTCTCAGTGGGAACCATCCGCTCGAATGTTCCTTTTTCCCTGAATGTCCAGGTCACTGCGACTTCAAGAACTCCGGCCAACCCCTATGGCTTGCTCATTCAGCGCGTTAGCCAAACCAATAAAGAGGAAACCAAACAATGAAGATCATTTCTTTCATCACGGCTCTTCTCTGCTCGTTCTCCTTCGCCTCGACCGCTCGAACGGTCTACCTAACCGACAAGAAGATGCAAGCTATCTCCGTGGGCGCTGGAAGAAGCACCATTCTCTCGTTTCCATCCAAACCAACGAAAGTCGTTCTCGGCAATCAGGGCATGTTTGCCGTCGAATACGTGGAGAATGACCTCGCCATTTCGGCGCTGCGAACTCCCGCTAGCTCGAATCTCTTCGTTTACTTGGAGGGCAGGCGCTTCGGGTTTGAACTGAGAACTACCGGCGAAGGAGGAGATCAGATCGTACTAGTACGTGATTCAGATGAGAGAAAGGTGAAGGTTAAGATCAAAAATGACTGAGCATTCCACCGTCGAAATACAATCCGATTCGGGAGAAAAATCCCAATGGGGAGTAAACCTCTTCTTTTTTAAAGACGGGGGGAAACTCACCATACGAAAGAAGTCCGCGCTTGCAATTGGGATCTTGATTGTCGCCGTCGTATCAGTGCTGCAATCCTTTGATCCGTCGACAAATGTGGGCCCCGTTGGGGAGAGCTCGATTTCCGCGCCCGCAGGATTATCCACACAGAAAAGCTTCGATCTCGCGGAAGCCCCCAAGGAAACCGGCCTTACCTCAAAAAAGGCCGGAGGAAAGGTCACTAAATACAGCGGACCACAGCTCTTAGCTAGGCCCCGTGATCTCAAATTGATCCCTCCGGGAAGCATGATGAAAGCAGTCCTTCTATCGGGGGCCTCCAACGGGCTTGTCCGCGCCGAGGTCAAGGAGGCGCTAACCGTGGACGGAACAATTTTTATCGAGGAGGGATCTACCCTTTTGGGTAATGGTGGCTCAACTGACGAACGGCTCTTCGTGGCTTTCAGTCAGGTGATTTTCAAAGATGGAACCTTTGGGCAGATACAAGCACAGGCGTGCGACAAATCCGATCAGATTGTTGGCCTTAAGGGTTCTAAGGTTGGCACGAAAGCCTTGAACATCGCGGGAAGTATCGGCCTGGGTTTTGTGGGTGGAATGGCGGAAGGTCTTCAAGACACTCAGGGACAGCAAGGCGTTGCGGTTCGCCCGCCTACTGTTAGGAACGCTCTCCTGAACGCCACTGCCACCACTGCTATCCAGCAATCCCAGGAGCTGATGTCAGATTTGAAAAACAAGCAGCCAATCATCGAAGTACCGGCAGGAACCGAGGTCTGTATCATTTTTGGAGCGGGGGCATGAAGTGCAAAAGCGGGTGCACGTCACAATGCCCGATGCTATGACTGGAGGAGTATGAAGTATGCCCTAACTAACGGACAACGCGGAGAAGCCAAACCCGATCTTTCGGGTGAATGCCCCTATTGCAACGGTCGGATGGTGGCGAAGTGTGGAGAAGTTA
>JAHFAF010000097.1 GCA_023250715.1 Pseudobdellovibrionaceae bacterium
TAAGCCAACCATCGGCGGAAGCATTTCCTCCAGAGATCCCCGAGGAAGAAACAACCAAGACATGAAATCTTTCCATCTGAAAGAGATTATCCACAAAGCCAGCGGAGGAAGAGCCGCCATTGGATAATACGACATTAGGTACTGTATCGAAGCCATAGGCGAGACTGTTGAAATCGTCCCCAGAAAATACTGGGTTGATGGCATTTTGATTGCGGCCCAGAAGGACGAAAAAGATCATGTGAGGACCGCCACTAAATGAGAAAGTTCTATTTCCAAGGGCATCAAATGAGCCGTTGAATCTTACAATTGGCCGCCCGTTTACGATGCCGTTCACCCAGAGAGGTGTGACACTAGCGTCAACCTGCACTAAATCGTTGGAATTCCCTGACTGATCTCTCCAAGTACTAACTCCATCCGATCCGTCCTTTTCAATCCCCGCCCCCGCCTTTACCCAGAGTTTTAGGCTGGAAGTCTGTGGCAATTCGGAAGTGTCGCCGCTTGCTAACGTCGTTACCGACACGTCATTCAAATTCGAATCCGTACGATCGTTGAGATCGACTATTTTCACGCGGAATTTATAAAGGGTGGACGGAGTGAGGCCGGTCACCGTGTAAGAAGTTTTACTCGAATCGATGCGAGCAACCAGAACCGGTGCATCCACTTGAGTCGTATTAAAGAGCTGGTAACGCTGGATATTTCCAACTGCGTCCCAATTCACTCTGACACTATCGGTTTCGATGCTATCGATGCTTGTGATTCCCGCAAAGACAATCGTGCTCGTGCCTACTCCCGCGCCTTCGCTTTCCGGAGTCCCGAGCGGGTAGGCGCCGATGCCACACCGCCCGAGGAAAACCCCAATGGCTAGGACTGAAAGAGCCCTTAAGACAAATTTGAAATGTAATTGTCGAATCAAGATCAAATTTTACCACGGTTAGGTCGGCCGGGAACGTAGGGATCTGTTCCCTGCGCGACAATGATCAGAACTTGCCTTCCGACGTATACCACCACTTAATTGTGCACGAAATGGTAATAATCCCTTGGTACGTCGGTGGCGTGACCGTGACGCGAAAATAATTCTGACCTCCGCAACTCGAGGGTGTGGCGGAAGCTATAGGCACACTTGGGGTACCTTCAAGCGGCACGGGGCAATGGTAACGTGTACCGCAAGAGGCACCTCCAACCATTTGCCTTTCCACATGCAAAGATTCACTGGAATCGATGACGATCGTTTTTTCAACTATAACTATCTGATACCAGAGGTCCTCTCCACTCCCGCCTTCCGAGGAAATACCCACAACATACTGAGGATACGGGTGCTGTCTTTTAAGTTCAGTATATGCTCTATCTAGCTCGGCCTGGGTGGTGCCCCACAATGTGGTGTAAAAAGTGTCGTTAAAGCAGCTACGTCTAGTGACTTCGTAATCGTCCATTTGAATATTGCATGAACCAGGATCGCCATTCGGTGTGCCGTATTGAATTCCTTCAGATGTGTTCGGTGGCCGCTTCGGAGCGAATTCAGCCATTGCGCCGGTTGCGAGTATCGCGAGAATCAAAGACAAGTAAAAATAAAAAGTCATCACTACTCCTATTAATGTACGATCGTTTAGCAAATAAATAAGTTTGCAATCGAGGTGCCACCTCACGTCGAAGAAAACAGGCTGAAAAGTGAGTTTGTGATTCTCCCACTCATAATATTTAACGGATAATCCTTAAATATTGTGGCATTTGCGGAAGCTAGGGATTCCTGTACGCTTCAATCCTGTTCAGAGCAATCCACGAATGCACAAATTGCCCATCGTCTTGCGCAACCGCGCGAATGAATCGAATGCCATTCCCGTATTGCGCATTAACCCCTGCCCCCACAGGGATCTCTAGCCACTGACCGCCAGTAAAAATGTCCGCCACGGTTAGAATAGTGCTGGCATCACTGAAACTCTGGTTTCCCGCAACCTGGATCAGCCATTTCTGGTGGCCCATGGGAGAGCCGTAATCATCGCAAATATCAAATCGCATTCTGACTTTCGCGAGCGCGTACCCGGCCCCCAGATCGACCGTAACGTAAATATTGCGCACCCCCGCGATCACCACTCCGTCGCTGATGTATTTTCCTGAGTTCCAAGAGAAAGGCGGATCGGTATAAGTCACTAAATTTTGCGGCAAAAAGCTGGAGTAAATCCATTGTGGATAATCGACATAAGCGCGTAAACCGGAGCTGATCTGAACGGGCTCCTGGGGAGGAGGAGGAAGAACACTTACAGTCACGGAAACGGGAGACCCCTGATCGCAACGAAACATATAGGTCGTATCCCGTGTAAGCAGGCCTGTGGACACGCGGCCTGACAGATCGTTACTGATTCTTATATTGTTTCCATCCGTCACAGCGCAGTTGGTGGCAAACACACTCCCGGCAGACCAAGTAATGAAAGTTGCAGACGAATTGGGAATTGTAAGCGCGTCCGCTCCAATAGAAAGGTGAGGCACCGGCGGATAAACGTTGAGGAGGTTTAGACTCGCCTGACAATGGGCCGTAGCGGATCCTTTAGTTACGTTGATTTGAACTCCATTGGGGCCCGAGCTCAAAAATCGAAGTGTGAGAGATTGAGAAGACTCATCTGAGGTAGAAAAAGAAGCAGGTGCTGCGACACTCACGGACGAGCCCGCAAGAGGGGAAACGTTTACAATATGCCCTGATACCGGTTGAGGTGCCCCTCCTCCGCTTGGAACTTGCAGGAAGGTAACTACATAGCGAAGCTCGGGAAGAATGGGACCGATGATGTGACCAGAAAAATCGACGTTCACCTTCGCGCTATTGGACAGTGAATTGTATTCAAAAGCTCCGGTGAGACTTAATGGCTGGGAAACCAACGCCTCGCAAGACAAAGCCCCCGGTTCAGGATCCGCAACATTGAAGGGAATAGAACTCATTGTGAGTGCTTGAAAGAGACTGCCATCGGATTTAAAGGCTCGAACAGTGACGGTTTCCTGCCGGCCGCTTCCGCTAGGATAGAATTTCGGTGTCGGATACAGGAAACGGCCGTCCTGTTGAACGTGTGCCACGATCAATACGGATGAACCAGCTAAAACTCCTTCCAATTGATATTGCGAAGTACAGCCACCCGATAAAGTCAGCGACCAGACGACAGGTGTTGCAGAGGTAAGGAATGCCGGAGGCGCGCTGAACGCTGCTCTCAGTGGATCAGCGCATGAAAGTGGATCAGGGAGTTGAGAATCGGGTGGTTGAGTTCCGGACTTTTTCACTTCCTGAACGGGAACCTTTGGAAGAATTTTGAGTTTTCCACCACATCCAAGAAGCGCAAGGTTCAGAAGGAGGGAAAAACAAATTGGCCGGAGCAAACACATCCTAATGAGATTCATATGGAGAAGAGCCTTTGCAACGAAGCGGCCAATGCCCACGCTCAAGACAAGAATACCGCCCAGTCTAGGGGCTGAATTTTTAACGAACCAAAGCACAAAAAAATGCGCTTCCAAACCGTCACATTTTAATACTTAATAATATCAATTACTTATAGTTGGCAAACCTCATGCAGTAACAAGAGGTGCCTTCAAAAAATCAAGCGTTCGAAACTAAGGAGTCACGAACATGTCCCAGCCGCGCAAAGAAATTGTCTCCAAAATAGAACCACAAAAAGAAATTCAAATTGATTCCCTGTCCGGGGAAGTCCATTCGGGAATTGTCCACCACGGCTGGCCCGGCCAGTTCGTTTGTCGCCCGAAATCCGAGCAGCAACAATTCAACGAATACTTTGTAGAGATAAACAAGGAGGAATTGGGTGCATCTTCCAAAAAAACATTCTGATTGGAAGCCCTTGATCACGGGCTCGCTAACTCTAGTTCTTTTCTTGGGTATTGCGGCCTGTAATTTCGGCTCCTTGGAATTCCATAAAAGGTCTCCATCCGGATCGTTTCATCAGCCCGATATCAATGAGAGCCCCATTCTTCCCATCTTAGCCACGCTCAATAGCCCAAGTGATTTTCGAGCGAACGTTCTAAGCAATTCTCAAATTATTGTCAGCTGGACCGACCTCAGCACCAACGAAGACGGCTTTCGAGTAGAGCGCTCCAGCGATTTTGGATCCTCTTTCCATGTCTTAGCCAATGCCCCAATCAATAGCTCGTTCTTCATCGACGGTACAATCTCCCTGAATAGCTCCTACCTCTACCGCTTGTCCGCCTACAAGGGGAGTGTAAGTTCCACATACTCTTATGTTCAGATTACCACCCCGACACTGCGTTCCCCGCTCACTGCCCCCACCCTTCAGAGTGTCGTGGCGCAAACCAGTGAAACGGCCCGACTCACCTGGACCGACTCCAACACAGAGGAATCGGGAACCGTCATACAACGTGCGGGCTCCGGAGACTTTGTGGAGATTGCGCGCGTAAATGCCGGTGTGACTCTCTTTGAAGATTATGGGCGAAGCCCGGAAGGCACTTATCGTTATCGAGTCGGTGCATTTGACGCCACAACCTCTTCCCCCTGGTCTACTGAGCTCGCGGTGACTATGCCGGCACGGCCGATTGCTCCACCCGGATCCCTGTCGGCATCTATCGCGGGAACGCAAGACGTACGACTCGCGTGGGCCGATGGAGGCGGAGAGAAAGACGGATTTAAGATCGAGCGCTCCAGCGAAGCGCTTCCTTTCAACCAGATCGCTACAATTGACGCCCAAAGTGTTTTCTATCAAGACTCCGGTCTTGCTCCGGGCACTTATCATTTTCGCATACGCGCCTATAAGGGAAACTACCACTCTGAGTATTCAAATGGCGTAACGATCATTGTGTCACCCGTGATTACCGAGCCCCTTCGGGCGCCGAGCTTCCTTATCGCCACCGCTTCTAGCGCCACCGAAGTCAGGCTTAGTTGGATCGAAAACAGCACGAGTGAAACGGGAATAAGGGTAGAACGATCTTTAGACGGCGCTGCCTTTTTTGATCTAATCAACTTGCCGGAAAACTCCACCGGCTACGTCGACTCTTCCGTGCAAGCCAACACGGCTTATTTCTACAGGCTAATAGCGTTTGATTCGAACCAGTCGTCTATTCCTTCAAACGTCGCTTCGGTCTCGATGCCGGTACCCTTTCAGTTGCTCCCTCTTTCCTTGAGTGCCGTCCTTGCCACGGCAACTTCCATCCAACTTGAATGGGGAAACCAAAACAATTCTAGCAGTACAGGCTTCCGGCTCGAGCGAAAAACGGGAAATGGAGTCGCCTTCGAGCTGCTCACTCTCTCGGAAATAGGAATAACTCATTACACCGACTCCAGCCTTAGCCCCGGCACGACTTACAGTTACCGCGTTCGGGAGATTGAAGGAAATCAAGTCTACCCTTACTCGGTACTGGTTACGATTTCCACGCCAGCAGTCGAGACGGTTCCCTCCCTACCTTCGGGACTAGTGGCGGAAATCCTCTCTTCGCGGGAAGTTAAATTAAATTGGAATGATAATAGCAATGATGAAACAGGGTTCAGGTTAGAAAGAAGCACCGCGGACGGAAGTTTTTCGCTTCTGATTAATGTATCGGGGGGTACTAATTTCTACACGGATACCATTCTTCCTGCTACCCATTATCGCTATCGCGTGTTCGCTTTCAATCATGCGGGCCTTTCAGGCCCCTCCAATGAAATTGAGTTAATTCCCCCCGCCGATATTTCGATGCCGCTACCCCCCTCGAACCTCACAGGCGTGGTCCGTTCCCCTACGAGCATTGCACTCTCCTGGAGCGACAACAGTAGCGATGAAACGGGCTTCGTAATTTTTCGTTCTTCAGGAGGTCCCTTAACCGAGATTTATCGAGCCGATGCGAACGCTACTGCTTTCGTCGATAACTATGTTTCGCAAAATTCGACGTATTCTTATCTCGTGCGCTCCTTCAACAATGTGGGAGCATCAGTTAATCCTTCCAATACCATCACCATCACGACTCCCGCTCCAGTCATTTCCGTTGTCCCTCCCTCCGATCTCCGGGCGGCGGCTATTACGGATAAGACGGCGAGCCTATTTTGGGTAGACAATAGCGCAGATGAAACAAGCTATGTAGTCCGCAGAATCAATCCGAATGGCAGTAGCGTTAACTTAGATCTAACGGCAGACTCTACCCGAGCGGATATCACCGGTCTTCAGCCACTCTCTACCTATCGATTTGTGGTTTTAACGAATGGAAATCCCCTTCTTCCGTCCAATGAATTGGTATTCACCACTTTAGAGGGGGCTCCCGCTATCCTTGCAGCGCCTGTATTGAACGCGACACCCCTCTCCTCCTCCGCAATTAATTTGAATTGGACTGATCCCAATACCGCTGAGATCGGCTACGAGCTGCAGAGGATGAATGGAGCGAATTGGATCGAAGTGACTTCAACCGGACCAAGCGTTACTCATTTCACGGATGGCGGGCTGACTCAGGGAACGCGGTATTATTATCGCGTGCGAGCGGTGGCCACGAATTCACCTGCGTTCTCGAATTGGGCTTTGGCCGACGCTGCTCTTGCCTACCCTGCACTCGAGGCACCTTTTCTTGCAGCCACTATCATCTCGTCGAGCCAGATCAATCTTTCCTGGACTGCGAATGATCGAGCAATCGGCTACAGACTCCAACGTTCCCTCAACGGAACAGATTCCTGGGTTCAAATCGCGAATCTCGGACAGGACGCTATTGCGTTTGAGGACAGGGACTTAAATTCCGATACACAGTATTTCTATCGTGTAACGGCGATGGGAAATCCCGAGCTCGACTCCAGCCCTTCCACCGTTCAATCAGCGAGAACACTCGGAATTCAGTTGAGCCAACCCTCTCTTTCGGCGAATGCCACTTCCTGGGATCGCATTGCTCTTACCATTAACGATTCCAATACAGCAGAGACAGGTTTTACTATTGAGCGGACCGGCGGCGGCGCTGTCACGCAAATTCCCCTTGGACCGAATGCGACCACCTACTCTGATACGGCTTTAATCGCGAATACCACTTACACGTACCGCATTACCGCGAGCGCCTCATTGCCTTCGCTCAATTCATTGCCTTCGAATCCGGTAAGTGCCACTACGTTATCGAACCAACTCATTGTGCCGGCGGGTCTTACCGCTAGCGCCATTTCCCGCTCGCAAATTAATCTTGCCTGGTCCGATTCCAATTCGAGCCCGAACGAAGGTGGGTACAAAATCGAGAGGGCGGAAGGCAATACGTTCTCCTGGATGACGATTCAGCCAAGTTACACTGCTGATTCTGTTTCTCACCTCGATCAAAATGGGCTGAAAGCGGGTACGACCTATTTTTATCGAATCACGGCACTTGGTGTGGCACCGATCCTAAGTTCCCCCGAATCCACGATTGCTTCCGCCACGACGAGTCCGTTGACTCCCCCTGCGCTGAGCGCGACGTCCAATAGCACGAGCACGATACTCCTCGCCTGGGCAAATAGCGGACAAGGGGAGACGGCCTACCGAGTGGAGTACTCGCTTAATAATTCGAGCTGGAATGCTCTTTATGACGGCAACAGTTCTATCACGTCCTATTCGCATACGTCCCTACTCACTGGCCAAACTTACTATTACAGAATTCAGTCAAAGGTTTTCTCCGGCTCACCTTCTTCCTGGGCCACGGCGAACGCAACAACCGGCATCCTCACGCCTCCAACCTTGAGTGCTGCGGTCCTTGTGCCGAATCAAATCAATCTTAGTTGGACCGCAAGCACTGAGGCGATAGGGTACAGATTGGAATCCTCTCCCGACGGCGCTGCATTTTCTTTAGTAAGCGACACTAGCCTAGCAACGACGACAAGCTTTACCCACACCGTCATCGCAACGGGAGCCCCCATTTACTATCGAATTAGAGCGAAAGGCGTGGCGGGATCTTACTCTGCTTGGTCGACCACGATTAACGCCATCCCTCTCGCACCAGCTCAATTGATTTTTACGAGTGTATCGCTAAGCTTCGGAGACATCGTTGTAAATTCTATGGGCTCTCTAAATGCCACCGTGAAAAACATCGGAGGGGTATCGGGTAGCATCGCATCGGTTTCGCTGGCAGGAGCCGACAGCGCAAGCTTTACCGCAACCAATAACTGCTCGGGCTCAGTAGCCGTGAATGCTACCTGTACTGTCGCCATAATGTTTGTCCCGCAGGTGATCAAAACTGGCTATAGCGCAGTATTGAGCCTCAATGGGAACACCGGAACAATCACAGGCTTTGGTCTATCAATAAATGGAAACGGAGTACGGCCCGCACCTACCGGAACCATTAATGTCACCCCCACAGTGGTGCAAGATCCCAGCATGGGAGACGTAGGGTATGTGACTTTGAATTGGGATTCTCAGAATGCGGACACTTGTCGAGTAAATGTCGATGACTTTAGCAGTCTCGTTCAGCCGTATCAGATTTTCTCCGGAAAGAGCGGGATCAACGTGCGGTACCAAGTTCCCAGAATGCAGGCCGGGCATGTCACGGAAACTCACCGATTCTATTTGACCTGCCAAGGGAGAGTGACCGCAGGACCGTGGGCAAGTGCAGTGGTGACGGTCGATAAAAATCCGCACTAGCGACACCCGTTTCGACCAGAGGTTGGCTGTATTCCAAGAGTGTGCGAACATATCTACATGGGCGGAGTGAAAGAATCCCTAAAGATGTTCACGGAAAGTCTTTTGAAGGACCCTTGCGTTAAGGGAGGAAAAGATTTCCTAGAGAATTGGAGACCCTTTTCCAAAAAGCACGTTATCGACTTTGGAAAGGAAGACGTCTTCCAACAGCTCAGATCACTACAAGCTGTTTCCAACCTCTTCGATAAGGAATGGGACCCCAATTGGGGTATCTATCTTTTGACCCACGACGGCCCGACAAAACGCTTCGAAGTTTTTCGCACGATGGGCGGCCACAAGCGAGATATCAAATCCTTTTCGAATCTGGAGGAGGCCCTTCTCTATAAGATCACTTTGGTCATCGATGAAGTGGGCTCGAGCCTAGAGTCCCTCAAGCGAATGTAATTCTTAAGGGTGGACTACCCATACCGGACAAGGCGCAATTCTAACCACCTGCCGAGTATTACTTCCCACCGTCACTCTTGAAACTCCAGGCGCCCGGTGTGAGACCATGGCGATCCAATCCATCCTCTGTTTTTTAGCAAATTCAACCACAGCATGGCTCACCGATGTTCCGCGCTTGGAAAAAGCTGCGTGTGCGGCAACTCCCGCACGCTGGGCATCTTCCAGAAAAGATCGGGCGAGCGCAGGATTGGGCTCCTCCGCCGTATAATGAAACAAATAGATCTCCGCTCCTAATTTTCCGACTGCCGGAAGAACCGTTGCCAAGGCAGAGCGCGAGACGGGGCTCCAGTCCGTCGGATACAATATTTTTCGAACTCGCTTGGGAGCCTCTGTCTGGGGAGCTACGATTAGAGTAGGAAGAGTCGACTCGAGAATGAGCGTCTCGGAAAAACTCCCCAACAAAAAGCGCGTTGCCCCTTTGTGCGCTTGAGTGCTGACCGCAATCAGATCCGCTTCATGGCTCTTCGCCCATTCGACGAGGCGCAAGACCGCTTCGGTGAGGGACATGCTTTTCTGCACCAGGACCGTTGGCCGGGAAACGGAAGGGAGCTTGGATTTTGCGATCCACTTGGACATCGAGGCTTCGGCGGCAGCTTGCACCTGCTCGATAGTATCCACTGGCAGCGAGACTAGGGCTCGATCTTGAAAAGTCACCAACGCAACTGGTTCAATTGTGGTCCCCGGAATCACAGCGAGGGAATGCAGCACTTTCAGAATATTTGCCTGGAGTTTTTTATCCTCAGCAAAGGGATCCATTGCCCATACAATACGCATCATAGTGGAAATGATTTTACTCTCTACTTAACCCACTAACAATAAACAGAAGAGCGGAGGTCCAAAGAAACTCGATCGGGAGCCCCACTTCCAAACCGCTATAAATCTCCATGGACTGTAAGAGAAGCCCATAGCTAGCGATGATAAGAAACCCTATGCCGATCTTTCCCCGTCCCAGACCAAAGCCGAACAACCCAGACTCGAACATAAAGCAGGCAAAATGAATGAACTTCGTTTGAAAAGGCCAGGGCTTGGCCATGACACTCGGGCCCATTCCGACAAGAACACCAATGAATAGGATTACGGCAACACCAGCGGAAATCGATTTTTTCGGATTGCTCTTCGCCAGTGCGGCCAAGCTGAACACTTGAAACAGAAGGTAGGGGCCGTTAACGAGCCACTCCAAGGGAGTGCCCATGTCATGGGTGATTCCAAACACTTGAAGTTTCAGTCCGTAGACAAGATCCGTGAATGCAGCAAACAAAAACGCGATGCCAAAGAGTCGACTCCCAATCTTTCGAGCACACCCTATGGCCACGAGATCGAGCCAAACTTGAAGGAGGAGGTTTACCCAACCAAAGAGAAGCTGCCCCCCCTCCCAGCGAGTTCTCTGAAAGAAAAGCCCCATATAAATGAGGGAAAAGACACCTAAGGCCTTGGCTAAATTTTCGGTCTTGCCGATACGCATCAAGCTAGGGAAGTATCAAAATCAGATGAGTAAGGAAAGTAAGTCGCTTTGGGCTTTGATCGAACGGGAGATAGAAGCCTATTTCAATGAAGTCGATACCTTGCCCGTTTTTCCCAAAGTTGATTCCAACCGCCTTTTCAAAGACCTCGAAAGTTTTCATTTCCAAGAGAAAAGAGATCCCGAGGAGGCAATCCAGTTTGTCGTGCGACACCTACGCGAGTCGCACCTTCAAACCGCCCATCCCGCTTATTTTGGAGTTTTCAATCCCGCGGCCGACCCGATGGGAATAGCGGGAGAATGGCTCGTGGCCGCATTCAATCCGCAGCTCGCGTCGTGGACGAGTAGTCCCTTTGCGATCGCGGTCGAACAACATCTGCTAGGTTATTGGTCTAGAAAGTTTGGACTGCCGGAAAATTCTTGCGGCACTTTCACATCGGGCGGAACGGAGGCAAATCACACGGCCTTGCTCACCGCCCTTACCCGCCATTTTCCCAGCTTTGGAAAGAAGGGTCTTCACGGTCTTGCTGGCATTCCCGTTTTGTACGGATCGAAGGAGACTCACCACTCCATTTTAAAGTCCGCGAGGCTCTGCGGATTAGGAACCGAAGCGGTTCGCGAAATTTCTACGGATTCCAATCAAAAGATGAAGGTAGCAGAATTAGAAAAACGCATTCGCCAGGATCGAAAAGAAGGCTTCATTCCTTTTCTCATCGTCGGCACTGCAGGAAGTACGAGCCAGGGCGCCATCGATCCGTTGGACTCCTTGGCTGACGTTGCCGAGAGGGAGAATCTTTGGTTGCACGTCGATGCCGCGTGGGGTGGAGCCGCGGTGCTGGTGCCCGAGCTATTGCCGCACTTCAAGGGAATCGAAAGAGCCGACTCGATTACTCTGGATGCCCACAAGTGGCTGAACGTCCCCATGACGGCAGGCATGTTTATGTGTCGCCATCCTTCGATATTGAGAGAAACTTTTAGCGTCGATTTCAGCCCCTATATGCCAGCGGACTCGCACGGCTCTTCCCTTCCCCAACCTTTTCAAGAATCCATGGGCTGGTCCCGACGCTTTCGGGGATTAAAACTCTTCCTAGCCTTCGCCGTGACCGGGGAAGAGGGATACTGCAAAACCCTCCGGAATCAAGTCAAAATGGGGGTGCGCCTCAGGGAAATGCTTAGCGAGGCAGGATGGAAAGTTCTGGGAACAACTCCTCTCCCAGTGGTGTGCTTCGAAGGCGAATTGCCTTCGGAAGAAATTGCAAAACGAGTGGCCGATTCCGGCCGTTCTTGGATCACAACTACACACTTTGAAGGGAGAACCGTGTTACGCGCGGGAATTGCAAATTACCGAACGACTGAAAAAGATTTAAAAACACTCGTCGATACTCTTAGCGCCGTTTCAAGAATTTAACTGGCAAAGAAGTCTCGCCCTTCAATGCCAAGTCCGCAAGCGCTTCGCCTAGAACTGGCGCGAACTTAAACCCGTGGCCAGAAAGGCCAGCAACGAAAGAAACATTAGAAAAGCGGGGATGAAGATCCAAAATGAAATTCTCATCCGGCGTAAGTGTGTACATACAAATGGCGTGACGCTCAGGAATCTTTCCTACTCCGGGCAGAAAATCTCTTCGAATTCTTTCGACGGCAGCCAGATCTTCGGGCAAAAGCTCTCGTCGCAATTGATAAGGGTCCGTAACACCTTCCCCCGGAACATGAGAAGCCAGTTTTATTCCGAATCCCTCCCGGGCCGGCACGCCGTAATAGAACCCTTCCGGCAACGCAAAGGCATAGCAAGGCGCTCCGCCCTTTTCAGAAAGGGCCGCAGGTGCCGAAAACCAAAGCTGCGGCACTCTTTTCACAACGAGCGGAAGCTCGAGGTCTTTCAATATTTGAGTACTCCATGGCCCGGCAGCGATCACTAACCGCGATGCCGAGTAAGTCTCTTTGTCAGTCACCACCTCAACGCCGTTCGCGTCGGATTTCCAGGAAACGGCCCGCTCCCCTTCTCGAATTTCCGCGCCATTATTCTCGGCGAGCTTTAAATTGGCCAGAATGCAATTCTCCACCTCGAGAAAGCCAGCTCCTGGTTCCCATACGGCCCGATAGTCCAAAGGGGGGCTAAATTG